>JAEYXI010000388.1 GCA_023428515.1 Pseudomonadota bacterium
ACATAGACGCGCGCCGTCGGCGCGTGCCAGCTCATGTCGGTATAGTCGTCGGAGGTCGAGTTGACCTGCGACGGCGGCAAGTCGCGGCGCAGGATCGCTTCCGCCTCCTTCGGCTCGATAAGCCTCTCACATTCGTCGAGCAGCGGTTCAGCCATCGGCTCGATACCGACATTCTTCTGGATTTCACGCGCGACCGCCTTGGCCGCGCCGTCCCAGCGCGGCGGTCCGACAGCCTCCAGCGCCTCATAGGCGATGCGCGCCATGGCGTGGTTGGCAAGCCCCGGTCTGGACTTGCACACCCAATGCCGCTCGAAGCGGCAGTTGGCCATGCGCGACGCCGCGGCGGCATTCGCGTCGAGCACCGCAGTCGCCTGCTCGGCCATGGCGATGGTCGGCACGCGGATCATGTACTGGATCTCGGCCAGCCCCGCCGGTAGATTGTCCGCCGTCGCCTGCCCTGCCGTCAGGATCGCCTCGCTGATCGACCAGCCGCCCTGATGCGGCAGCATGGAATCGCGCAGCGCTTTCGACGCCATGTACATCATCATCAGGGCGTCGTTGGCGCCGGGCGCACGCACCGCCGAATGGGATTGGGGGATCGGCGCGCCCTCGCTCGACGCCCGCGCCCAGGTTTCCGGCTCGTCGCAGACGAAGCGATAGATCATCGAATAGGCCGCGCCGCAATGCGTGTCCCAGCGCACGGTGTTGCAGAGCGGCAGCATGTAGAAGGGATGGAAGGAGATCATCCCTTCCAGCCCGTCATAATAGCCTTTAGCGGCGTGAATCGGCTTCGATCCCCGCACCTTCTCGGCCGGCTCGCCGGTGAAGCGCAGCGTGCCGGCAAGGCCGTGCTGCTGCATCGCCGCCTTGGTCGCGAGTAGCGCGCCGAGGCTGGAAATGCCGAGGCCGGAATGTGGGTCGGTGTGGCCGCCGGCATGTTCGCTCAAGCCCGGCCGGGGCCGCCTGACCGTCGCGGCGTCCTGGCAATTGCCCGGCACGGCGTCGTATTCGGCGTAAAGGCCGATGGTGGGGGCGGTGCCATTCGTGCCGGGGCTCGTCCAATGAGCGCAGAAGGCCGTCGGCATGCCGCCCGACCCTTCCTCGACCGAGAAGCCCTCGCGCTTCAGGAGGTCAACGTACCAGGCGGCAGACTGGTATTCGCGCCATGCCGTTTCTCCGAAGTCGAAGATGGTGCGCGTCCAGGCGGACAGCTCAGGCCTGGCCTGATCGACAAAAGCGAGCGCGGTTTTTTGAGCCGGCGTCATCACCAATTCCTTCTGCCGCGGAGGAAAGCAGTGAACCGGCCAATCAAAAAGTGATATGTTTTCTGCCTTCGCGCAAATTCCATTCACCTCAAGGAGCGTACGCTGCGGATACCCTCGACACAGGCGCTTCGTGCGCTGGACAGTTTTGCGCGGCACGGCAGCGTCTGGCGCGCCGCCGACGAACTGAACCTCACACGCAGCGCGGTCAGCCATCAGCTGAGGCTGCTCGAACGCGATCTCGGCTTCGACCTCCTGCAGCGGGTAGGCAAGGGCGTCGCCCTGACGCCGCGCGGCCGCCGCTATGCGCTCGATGTCAGGAAAGCGCTGACCGTGCTCGGCGACGCCGCCGAGCAGCACGGCAGCAAGGGCGTCGGCGGTTCCTTCAGCATCTCTTGCACGCCGGGCTTCGCCTCGCTGTGGCTCTGCACGCACATAGCCGGCTTCCAGGACATGTATCCCGACGTATCACTGCGCATCATGACGCCGCGCCGTCTCGATGAGGTCACCAATCCGGAAGCCGACGTTTTCATCGCCTTCGGTCTCGGCAGCTGGCCGAACCATGCCGTCGAACTGCTTTGCGAGATCGAGTTCACGCCGCTCTGCAGCCCGAGCCTGCTCAACAGGATAGGCGGCCTGCCCCGACCGCAGGACGTGCTGCGCACCAACCTCCTGCATCTCGGTGATTTCGAGGACTGGTCGCGCTGGTTCGCGGCGACCGGCGTCGAGAATCCCGACCCGGAGGCCGGCATCATCTTTTCCGATATGAACCTCGTCTTCTCCTCGGCGATCGCCGGGCAAGGCATCGCCATGGGCGACGAGCTGACCAGCCGCAAGGCGCTGGACGAAGGCCGGCTGGTGCGCCCCTTCGACATCGCGATCAAGTCGCCGCGCTCCTACTTCCTGGTCACCGAATGGGCGAAGGCGGATCACCCCATCGCCAAGGCGTTCGGCGGCTGGCTGAAGTCGCGTCTGGCCGAAGCAGCACCTGCCAACGCCTATGCCCGGCTTCGTTCTCGTGAATGAAATTTGCCTGTGACGCGAAAACTATTCGATTGCGGCGTACAAAATCCATGCCTACGATTTTGAGGGAATAGTCAGGGATGGCCGCATGCATCAAGCTGGACGCGCAGCGGAAATCAAGGCGATCGGGATAGGCAAGAGCTTCGGTCAGTTTCGTGCGCTGAACGATCTCTCGCTCGATATCGGTCGCGGCGAGTTCCTGGCGCTGCTCGGTCCCTCCGGTTCCGGCAAGACGACTTTCCTAATGATCCTCGCCGGCTTCACGCCGCCGAGCGACGGCCGCCTGTTCAGCGATGGCGTAGACATCACCGAACGACCGGCGGAGCTGCGCGCGGCCGGCATGGTCTTCCAGGGTTATGCACTCTTTCCCCATATGAGTGTCGAGGCGAACATCGCTTTCCCGCTCAAGGTGCGCAAGCGGCCGGCCTCAGAGATCAGGCAGCGTGTCGCCGAGATGGTGTCGCGCGTCGGCCTCAAGGGCCACGAGAAGAAGCTTCCGTCGCAGCTCTCGGGCGGCCAGCAGCAGCGTGTCGCGCTGGCAAGGGCGCTGGTGTTCGAGCCGGGCGTGCTGCTCCTCGACGAGCCCTTCTCCGCACTCGACAAAAGCCTGCGCGGCCAGATGCAGGCCGAGATGAAGCGGCTCCACCAGGAGACCGGCACGACCTTCGTGTTCGTCACCCACGACCAGAGCGAGGCGCTGGCGCTGGCTTCGCGCATCGCCATTTTCAATCACGGCGAGCTGCTCCAGGTGGGAACACCGGCGGAAGTCTACGACCGTCCTGCTAACCGCTTCGTCGCCGAGTTCCTTGGCGAGATCAACATGCTGCCGCTGAAGCAGGTGCGCCAGGAGAATGGCGCCGCCACCGGCCTCTGCGAGGACCGCACCATCACCGTGCGCGACGGCAAGGGCGTGACGGGCGATGCCGTGCTGGCGGTGCGGCCAGAATACATGACGATCCGCAGCGAGGCCGTATCGGGCGAAAACGGGATAGCCGCGACGACCACCGCCTCTACCTATCTCGGTGCGGCGACCAAGCTCGACCTGTTGACGAAACAGGGCACCAAGCTCACGGTCTCCGTACCCAATGACGTTGCCGCGACGGCTTTGCGCGGCGGCAATTCGGTCTGGCTCACCTGGCCGGCGGAAAGGGGCATATTGCTCGCGAGCTAGCGATGCCCAAACGATCGATACCAACGAAAAAAGGGGAACTGACATGACGAACGAGTTCAAGAAACAGGCCGTCGAATCGCTGGTCGAACGGGCCGCGCGCGGCGAGATCTCGCGCCGGCAATTCACGCAGCTTTCGGCGCTGGTACTGGCCGGCACGCCCTTGCTGCTGCGCTCGGGCGACGCCTTCGCGCAGGCCAAGGAACTGGTGCTGGTCAACTGGGGCGGCGACGCCATCACCGCCTATGACGCCGCCTACGGCCAGCCCTTCACCAAGGACACCGGCATTGTCGTCAAGATGGACGGCTCAGGTCCAACGGAAGGCGCGATCGAGGCGCAGTACAAGAGCGGCAAGCCGACCTGGGACCTGGTCGACGTCGATCCGTTCTCGGCGATCACGCTCGGCAAGAAAGGAATGCTGGAGCCTATCGACTACACGATCGTCGACAAGTCGAAGTTCCGACCCGGCTTCGGCTGGGAGCACGCCGCCTCGACCTACTTCTTCTCCTACGTGATCGCCTATGATTCCGAGAAATACGGCGACCAGGCCCCGACCGGCATGAAGGATTTCTTCGATGTCGAGAAATTCCCCGGCAAGCGTTCGCTCTACAAGTGGGGCGTGTCCAGCTGGGAAGCCGCACTGCTTGCCGATGGCGTCGCGCCGGCCGAACTCTATCCGCTCGACATGAAGCGCGCGCACGACAAGATCGCCGCCTTCAAGGAGAACGTCGTCGCCTACTGGGGCGGCGGCGCGGAAAGCCAGAGCGTGCTGCTCAACGGCGAGGCCTCGATGGCCATCGTCTGGTCGACGCGCGCCTCGCTGATCGACCAGGACTCGGGCGGCGCGATCAAGTTCATCTGGGACCAGGGCCTGATCTCGCCGGGCGCGCTCGCCGTGCTGAAGGGCAATCCGGGCGGCAAGGAAGCCGCGATGAAGTTCATCGCCAGCGCGCAGGACCCGGAAAAGCAACTCGTCATGTTCGACAAGCTCGGCCAGGGCCCTGCCAATCCGGCGGCCGATGCGCTGATCCCCGGCGACAAGAAGAACTTCAATCCGGTCGACCCGGCCAACATGTCGAAGCAGATCGCGCTCAATATGGACTGGTATGCCGAGAACTACGGGGCGGCGCTCGACGAATACACCAAGATCATCTCCGCCTGACCTCAGGAGATGCGGCACCTTTCGAACGGGCGAGGCGCGGCGCTTACCATGGCGCCGCTGCTCCTCTTCTTGGCCATCGCCTATCTGTGGCCGTTCCTCGGTGTCGTCAAATGGAGCTTCACCTTGCCCGAGCCGGGGCTCGGGCAGTACGGTGCGCTGGTCACCGACCCGCTGGTCCAGTCGGTATTCATCCGCACCTTGCGCATATGCGTCGTCGTCACCATCGCCTCGGTCGTCTGCGCCTACGCCATCGCGGTCGTCTGGGTCCGCGGAACGCCCGCCCAGCGCATGGCCGCCGAGTTCTGCATCCTCATCCCCTTCTGGATATCGGTGCTGACGCGCACTTTCGGCTGGGTGGCGCTGCTCTCCAACCGCGGTCTGATCAACACATGGCTGCAAGGGATCGGCTTCATCTCCGAGCCGCTGGCGCTGGTGCGCAACGAGTTCGGCGTCATCGTCGGCATGACGCATTTTCTCACGCCATTCGCCGTCTTCCCGCTGGCGTCCGCCATGCGAAGCCTGGACGACCGCGTGTTATTGGCCGCGCGCGGCCTCGGGGCAAGCCGCACGCGGACGTTCTGGAGCATATTCGTGCCGATGACGATGCCCGGCATCGTCGGCGCCGCAGCGATCGTCTTCGTCTTCGCGCTGGGTTTCTTCGTCACCCCCGCCATCCTCGGCGGCGGGCGCAGCGTGATGGTAGCCGAACTGGTCTGGCTGCGCGTCTTCCAAAGCCCGGACTGGGGTCTCGCTGCGGCGATAAGCGTGGTGCTCGTGCTGTTCGTCGGCGCGCTGATGGCGCTTGTTTTCCGCTACGTGCGGCCTAGGCAAATGATCTAGGAGCGCGCCGATGCCCACTTACCGCCCCGGCCCCGTCTCGCTGATCGCCGCCACGCTCGTCGCATTGTTCCTGCTGCTGCCGCTGCTTGCCGTGGTGCCGGTCTCCTTCACGCCTTCACGCATGCTGGCCATGCCGTCCGGCGAACTGTCGCTTCGGCACTACCGCACCCTCATCGACGACCCGCGCTGGATTGACAGCATCCTGCTCAGCGTGCGCATCGGCATCGTCTCCAGCATATTCTCCACCGTGCTGGCGCTCTGCTTCAGCCTGGGCGTCTGGATGTTCCAACCGCGCTTCGTCGCCCTGCTGGTGGGGTTCGTGCTCTTGCCCATGGTGGTGCCGCCGGTGGTGTCGGCGATCACGCTCTACTTCCTGCTGACCTCGATCTCCGGCGTCATACCCTGGTTTGGCTACGACACCTGGCTCGGCGTCGCCATGGCGCATTCGATCATGACGGTTCCTTTCGCGACCGTGCTCATCCTGGTGGCGCTCAGCCAGGTCGACAGGCGCATCGACCTTGCCGCGCGCGGCCTTGGCGCCAGCCCGTGGGAGCGCGCGACGCAGATCATCATCCCCAACATCAAGTTCGGCATCGTCACGGCGGCGCTGCTGTCCTTTGTGCTGTCGTGGGAAGAGATTGGCGTCACGCTGTTCATCACCAGCGTCAACGCCATCACCCTGCCGCGCCTGATGTGGATGGGTCTCAGGGACAATATCGATCCAGCGATCGCCGCGATCTCGGTGATCCTGATCGTGGTCACCGCGGCAGTGCTGGTGCTGCGCCGCATCAGGTGGACCGGTAGCAGGGCCGGCTGACGAATTCCTGACGCTACTGCAGTTGCGGCTTCCTGAGGAAGGAATTGCGGTCGGCGGTCTTCACGCGCAACCATGTCTCGCGTCCGTCGCGCACGATGCGCATAGGCACCTCGGCGCCCGCCGGGCCGCTCGCCCACAGCTTGCGGTAGAAATCGCTGAGCCCATCGACTTCCGCGTCGCGAACGTCCGAGATGATGTCGCCCTGTTGTAGTCCCGCCTTCTCTGCAGGGCTGCCTTCAGACACGCTCATAACCACCACCTCGCCATTGCTCTCGGCGGAGTAAGCACCGAGCCAGGGCCGCGGCGGCTTGTCGACCCGACCGCGCTTGACCAGGTCGTCGAGGATCGGCGGCAACAGGTCGATGGGCACCGTCATGTTGATGTCGGCGACCTCGCCGCTGCGGCTCATCTGCAGGCGCAGCGAGCCAATGCCGATGAGCTTGCCGTCCGAGCCGACAAGCGCCGCCCCTCCCCAGGATGGATGGGCCGGCGCGGTGAAGATCGCATCGTCGAGCAGATATTCCCAATAGCCGGCGAATTCCTGCCTGGCCACGATGTCGGCCTCGATATAGCTGCCGGTGCCATCGGCGAGCACCACGTCGTCACCTATCTTGGCGCCTGCCGCGTCGCCGAACTCCAGCGCAGGAAGATCGAGTGGGCCAAGCGCCTGCACCAATCCGAAACCGGTCTCCTGGTCGTAGGCAAGCGGATGTGCAGGAACAACGCGCCCGTCATGCCGCGTCAGCCAGACCTCTTCAGCCTCTGTGATCAGGTAGCCGACGGTAAGCACCAGCCCATTTTCGCGGATGACGACCCCGCTGCCTTCCCTGAGGTTGCCGAGCGTACCCGCCGTAAAGGCATCGTCCGGAACGGACGAGCGCAAGGCGACGACTGATCGCAACACCGGTTCGATTTTCATGCTTCCATCCTGACGTGTCGCCCACTGAGTCGCGGCAGATGTCGCGGCCCATCGAGACGTTTATCACATAACTAGGGATTGGACCGAACGGTACAAGGCTCCGAGGAGATCACAGGCTGCCTCTATCGGTCAGGCACGTGCCTTCAATGTCTCGACCACCTCGCGGCCGGACAGCAGGTCGGCATATTTCTGGCCCATGTCGAAGAGGTTCGCCTCGTGCGGCCCAAGCGCGCGATCGCCGACACAATCCTTGGCGACGGTGACGCGGTAGTTCATGCTCATCGCGTCGATGGCGCTGGCGCGGATGCATCCCGATGTCGTGCAGCCTGTAAGCACGATCGTGTCGACGCCCTTTGCCACGAAATGCGCGGCGAGATGCGTGCCGAAGAAGGCCGAGGCCTGTGTCTTGCGGATGACGAGCTCGCCCTCGGCCGGCGCGAGCGCATCGACAACCTGGCTGGCATGCGCTTTTTCGGTCAGGTCGCGCAGCCGCGGCACTTTCTGGCACCACACGCCGGCGTCCGCCCCGTCATCGGCATAGACGATGCGCGTGAAGACGACAGGCAGTTTCGCCTCGCGGAAGAAGGCGAGCAACGGCTTCGTCGCCTCGACCGCGTCGAGTATGTTGCCGCCGCCGAGGATTTCCGGGTCCGTGAATCCGTTGACGAAATCGACGACGAGCAAGGCGGGAAGCCGACCGAAACCGATCTTCTGGCCGAATTGCTGCTTGGCGTAGATGTCGTCGGTCATGCCCGCCTCCCCTATTCGCGCAATCCGGCGAAATGGCGCAGCGATTTGGCCAGTTGATCCGCGCCGAAACCCCGGCCGATGAACACCAGGCTGTCGTCGTCGCCGAGTGGCCTGTCCTCAGGAATGATTTCCGGTGACTGGACGATCCTGCGCACGCTCTGCAGTAGCAGCCGGCCGGCCGGCGTGCGCACCACTCCCTTGACCCGAAGGATGTCGTCGCCGCGCGCATGGATAAGTGCGCTCAACCACACGCTGAAAGCCGTCCAGTCTATGTCCTCGCCGATATCGAGCTTCAGCGCGCGGATCGGCGCGCCGCCTTCGCCGACCTCGCCAAGCAAGTGAGCCTCCGCACTGACATAATTGGGCAGTGCGGCGTCGCTGCCCCTGACTGTGCCCGAGATCGCCGCGCCGGGATTGATCGCTTTCAGCGTCGCCAGCAGCCGCGCCAGTCTGCCTTCGTCGACCTCGTCGATCTTGGTGACGACAAGACGGTCTGCGAGTTCCATCTGCCGGCGGCTCAGCGGTTCCTGCCGCAATTGCTCGAGCCCGTAGACCGCGTCGACCGCGACGACGATCTCGGAAATCACGATGTGATAGGCGAGCACTGGATCGGAGCGGATCGCCGAAACGATCGGGCCGGGATCGGCCAGCCCGCTGGTCTCGATGACGATGCGGTCGGGCCTGCGCCCTTCCGCGCTGACCCGCCTGTCGCAAAGTTCGCGCAGCAGCGCGATGAGTTCGTCGCGCGCCTCGCAGCAGGCGCAGCCGCCGGCCACCACCGCGAGCTCCGCCGACTGGCTGAGCAGTGCGTCGTCGACAGAGGTTTCCGCCGCCTCGTTGACGACGACGAAGGCATCGGCGAGCAAGCCGTGATGGAGCTGGTGGCGAAGCCAGGTCGTCTTACCCGAGCCGAGAAAGCCGCCGAGCACGGTGAGCCGCATCCGGCCCTCCGTTGCGTCGTTCGCCTCGACCCTGCCGGCCATCGTGTTCAGGTGGTCTCCTCACCGATGAAACGCGGATCGAGCGGGTCGATCGCCTTGCCCGACAGCCTTTCGGCCTCGGCCCAGACCTCTTCGAGATCGCGCACGATCGTCTGGTTGCCTGAGAGCGTGCCGAGTTGGATGCCCGGCACCTGCGCGCCGTCATGCGCCGTCAGCCCATAGGCGGGCAGCACCGACTGCAGCACCTGCGCGCGACGGAAACGGGCGCGCAGGCGGTCATGCGGCGTAGCCGCTCCCGCCTCGGTCCAATGACCGGGCGCTGCCGGAAAACCGCAGGCTGAGCACATAGGCCGGATCCGCTGGTTGATGCCGGCGGCGATCCTAACGCCGCCGGTGCGTCATGGGAACGCTCAGATGACTTCCGGGCGCGCCTTGCCCTTGAAAGGATAGCGCTTGCGGAAGTCCACGGCGATCTCCTCGAAGGTCATCCACTTCGTGCCGGTCTTGCCGTTGATGTGCTCGATCAGGCGCTCGAGCATCATCAGCACCTGCGGGCGGCCGGCGACGTCGGGGTGGATGGTGAAGGCGAAGACCGCATAGTCCATCTCGCGATAGACCCAGTCGAACGCGTCGCGCCACAGATCCTCGATGTCGCGCGGATTGACGAAGCCGTGGCTGTTCGGCGCCTTCTTCATGAACATCATCGGCGGCAGGTCGTCGACATACCAGTTGGCGCCGATCTCGACGAGGTCGATCTCCTTGCCGTGCTTCAGCGGATGCATCCAGTCTTCCGCCTTCTTGGAATAGTCGATGACGTTCCACTTGTCACCGACACGCGCATAGAAGGGCTGGAAGTCGCGATAGCCCTGGCTGTGGTCGTACTGGAAGCCGTATTTCTGCAAGAGCGCGGCGGTCGAGTTCGACATCTCCCACCACGGCGCGACGTAGCCGCGCGGCTTCTTGCCGGAATGCTTCTGGATGAGCTCGATCGACTTGACGAGCACGGCCTCTTCCTGGGTCGGCGTCATGGCGATCGGGTT
The DNA here is from genome assembly GCA_023428515.1 of Pseudomonadota bacterium. Next base: position 9,923 of record JAEYXI010000388.1, read on the forward strand.
TTCGTGGAGATAGCCATGCGCGCCGATCTCGTGACCATCCTTGACGATCATCTCGATCTGCTTAGGGAAGGTCTCGATCGAGTGGCCCGGGGCGAAGAAGCTGGTCTTGAGGTCGTACTTCTTGAACAGGCGCAACAGGCGCGGCACGCCCACTTCGGTCGCGAAGATGCCGCGCTGGATATCCGACGGCGAGTCGCCGCCGCCATAGGAACCGATCCAGCCGGCGACGGAATCGATATCCGTACCGAACGAGCAGATGATTTCCTTCTTTGCCATTTTTCGTTCTCCCATTCTGGCCGTCGTCGCGGCATGTTGGATTGGTCCAATCTTATTGATAGGAACATGGCCGCATTGAAAAATCCAGAATTTTCTTTATCGTGCAGAACGACTTAAGCCATTGTGGTTGCACATTAATCTGAATTCCATATCAATGGATGCGTGATTCTGGATTGCTGAAGCCGCATGCAGAAAACCACCTCGGGAGGTTTCGTGACGAGTTTGAAAATCACCATTGCCGGCATGACGTTCGACGGAAAGCTGGAGACGGAAAAGGCGCCGCAGACCTGCGCCGCCTTCGCCGCCCGCCTGCCCTTCGAGAGCAAGGTCGTGCATGTGCGCTGGAGCGGCGAGGCGGTATGGATTCCGCTCGGCGATCTCGACTTCGGCGTCGGTTACGAGAACCACACCAGTTTTCCCGCGCCGGGGCAGATATTGCTCTATCCGGGCGGCATATCGGAGACCGAGATCCTGCTCGCCTATGGCGGCGTTCATTTCGCCAGCAAGATGGGACAGCTCGCTGGCAATCACTTCATTACGCTGACCTCCGGCATCGACCTGTTGCCGGAGATCGGCAAGCGCGCGCTGTGGCAGGGCGCACAGGACATCCGCTTCGAGGCTGCGTGACGCCATGGGCGAGACGATGAACGACTATTCCGCGTGGGTTGGCCGAACAGAGGAAAGCCGCGACCACGTGACGGCAGGCCCGCTTGACCGGCTCGCCGCGACGCTCGACCGCGACGATCCCAGGGCACAGGACGGCGACGCCGTGCCGCCGCTCGGCCATTGGCTTTTCTTCCTGCCTGATGTCAGGCAGTCCGAGATCGGCCCTGACGGCCACCCGAAGCGCGGCGGCTTCCTGCCGCCGGTGCACGAACTGCCGCGCCGCATGTGGGCTGGCAGCCGCATCGCCTTCCCAGGCGAGATCAGCGTCGGCGACAGCATTGTGCGCCGCTCGGTCATCCAGTCGGTGACGACAAAGGAAGGCGCAAGCGGCCCGCTCGTCTTCGTCACCGTGCGCCACGAGATCGGGCGCGAGGGCGAACCCGCCGCGATCGTCGACGAGCACGACATCGTCTATCGCGGATTGGAGGCGCCCGCGGTGAAAGCCGCGCCGAAGAAGGCCGTATCAGGAGAATGGCGGCGCGAGCTTACGCCAGACGCCGTACAGCTCTTCCGCTATTCGGCGCTCACATTCAACGGTCACCGCATCCATTACGACCGCGACTACGTCACCCAGGAGGAAGGTTATCCGGGCCTGGTCGTGCACGGGCCACTGACCGCGACGCTGCTGGTCGACCTCATGCGCCGCAACGCGCCCGACGCGCGCGTTGAGCAGTTCTCCTTCCGCGCCGTGTCGCCGCTCTTCGACGGCAACAGGATGAGTGTCAACGCCACCGCGCCCGATGCCAACGGCGTCGTCAAGCTTTGGGCGATGAACGCGGAAAACAACCTCGCCATGACCGCCGAGGCAAAGCTTAGATGAGCCGCCCTCTCGATGAGCTGCTGGTCGTCTCGCTGGAACAGGCGATCGCTGCGCCCTACTGCACCCGGCTGCTTGCCGACCAGGGCGCGCGTATCATCAAGGTCGAGCGGCCGGACGGCGGCGACTTCGCCCGCGCCTACGACAAGCGCGCACGTGGCCTTGCCAGTCACTTCGTTTGGACGAACCGTTCCAAGGAGAGCCTGGCGCTCGACCTCAAGGACCCCACCGCGATCGAAGCTCTGGGCAGGATCATCGCGAAGGCCGACATCTTCATCCAGAATCTCGCGCCCGGCGCAGCGGCGCGGCTGGGGCTCGACCCGGCCGAACTGCGCAAGCGGCACCCCAAGCTCATCACCTGCTCGATCTCCGGCTACGGCGCCGGCGGACCCGCCGAGCAGCGCAAAGCCTACGATCTGTTGATCCAGGCCGAAGCCGGCTTTCTCTCCGTCACCGGCACGCGCAACGACATGGCCAAGGCCGGCATATCGATCGCCGACATCGCGGCCGGCGTGACCGCCTATCATTCGATCCTCGCCGCGCTCATCAATCGCAGCCGCACCGGCGCTGGCGACAACATCGAGGTGTCGATGCTGGAGGCGATGGCCGAATGGATGGGCTTCCCGATGTATTTTGCGCTCGACGGCGCAGAGCCCCCACCGCGCAACGGCGCAGGACATGCGACGATCTACCCCTACGGTCCCTATGACACCGCGGACGGCGGCGTGCTTTTCGGCCTGCAGAACGACCGCGAATGGGCGGCCTTCGCCGAGGGCGTCCTGAAACGCCCGGAGATGGCCGGAGACCCGCGCTTCAAGGGCAATGCCGGCCGCGCCGACCACCGCGAGACGATCGAGCCCGTCATCGTCGAGACCTTCGCGGCGCTTTCCACCGAGGAGGCCATCGCGCGGCTCGAAAAAGCCGGGATCGGCACGGCGCGCGTCAGCGACATGGCCGCCCTCTGGGCGCATCCGCAGCTTGCAGCGCGAAAGCGCTGGAGCGAGGTCGGCTCGCCCGCCGGTCCCCTGCCCGCGCTGAAGCCGGTCAGCGGCGACGGCTGGCAGCCGCGCCTCGACCCCGTGCCGGCGCTCGGTGAACACACCGATGCGATCCTCGCCGAATTCGGCCTCGACAATCTTCTTACCAAGAATGGCAAGACATGATCCCCAAGCCCGACAGCCACGAGGAGATGCGCGAGGCACTGCGCGCGCTCTGCGCCGAGTTCCCGGCCGAGTACCACCGCAAGCATGACGAGGCAGCGACCTATCCCGTCGAGTTCATCGACGCGCTGACCAGCGCCGGCTGGCTGGCAGCGATGATCCCCGAGGAATATGGCGGCTCCGGCCTCGGCCTCACCGAGGCGACTGTCGTAATGGAGGAGATCAACCGATCCGGCGGCAATGCCGGCCACTGCCACGGCCAGATGTACAATATGAGCACGCTGCTCAGGCACGGCTCGAAGGAACAGAAGGCGCTCTATTTGCCGAAGATAGCGTCCGGCGAGTTGCGGCTGCAATCCATGGCCGTGACCGAGCCGACGACAGGCACCGACACGACGAAGCTCAAGACCACGGCGGTGAAGAAGGGCGATCGCTACGTCGTCAACGGCCAGAAGGTGTGGATCAGCCGCGTCCAGCATTCCGACCTGATGATCCTGCTCGCCCGCACCACGCCGGTCGATCAGGTCGCGAAGCGCTCGCAGGGCCTGTCGATCTTCCTCGTCGACGTGCACGAGGCGATGAGGAAGGGCATGGAGGTGCGGCCGATCCTCAACATGGTCAACCATGAGACCAACG
>JAEYXI010000500.1 GCA_023428515.1 Pseudomonadota bacterium
GGTATGGGTGGCGGCCCGTTCGGGCGTCATCGCGGCGGCCCGTTCGGCGGGCGCGGCCCGCGCATGTTCGATCCCGGGGCGCTCCGCCTCGTCGTGCTCGGCCTGATCGCCGAGGAGCCGCGCCACGGCTACGACATCATCAAGGCGCTGGAGGCGAAATTCCAGGGCGCCTACAGCCCGAGCCCCGGCGCCATCTATCCGATGCTGCAGATGCTCGAAGAGGCCGATCTCGTCGTCTCCAGTGCAGAAGGCAACAAGCGCCTCTATTCGATCACCGAGCAGGGCAGGGCCTACCTTGCCGAGCATGCCGAAGAGCTCGCGCGCATCAACGCACAGATCGACGAGGTTTCCGCCGAGGGCGGGGAGATGTCGCTCGGCGAAGAGGTGAGGGAGGTCGCCAAGGCGGTGTTCACGCGGCTCAGGCGCGGCCAGTTCTCGCCCGAGCAGGCGCGCAAGGCGCGCGACATCCTGAGAAAGGCGCGTCGCGACGTCGAGGATCTGTGATAGGCCTTCGGATAGCGCTTCCGGGAGGAGGCGATATCGCAGGACAGGACAGGGCGGCCCATGCCGGACAGCAAGCTTGACGAGTGGGATATCGAGCACAGGGGCCTGCGCTCGATATCGTCACCGGAAATCAAGCGGTTCTGGGACGGCTATATCGCCTACCGGAAGGACGCGCCGATCGAGCATGGCAGCCTCTATTCGCGCTGGCGGCGGGTTGCCGATGATCTCGTGATCTCGCTCTACCTGACCAACAGGAGCGTCGGCCTGTTCGTCAGGGGGCAGCGCGGCGAGCGTTATCCAACCACGGTGGCTCGGCTGTCAGCCTATGAGCCCGATCTTGGCGATGCGCTTGCCGCCAGCCTCACCGGCTATCCTGGTTGCTGCTATCTCACCAACTTCCCGCTGCCCGTTACCGATCCGGCAAGCTGGTCCGAGGGCTACGCATGGCTGGAGGAGAGGGAAGAGCACTACCACCGCGTGCTCAGCCACGCGGTAATCAATCAGACGGGCTGAGCCCTTCTCAGGCGCGCACGCGCCGCCGTTCGCGCCGGCCTTCGCCGCCTTCGCCCGCGCCGCTCTGGTCGGCCGTCTTGTTGCGCAGCGGGCCGATGCGCGAAACGATCGTCTCGACCGTCGGGCGCTCCGCCTTCACATGCACGTCCAGCGCCTGGCGCATCGCCGCCAGATGCCCAAACGACGTTCCGCAGCAGCCGCCAATGATCTTCGCGCCGCCGTCGACCGCCAGCCTGACATAGTCGGACATCAATTCCGGCGTGCCGGAATAATGGATCTCCGTGCCGCGGAATTCCGGAATGCCGCAATTGCCCTTGACGATGATCGTCGCATCGGGCTTCGCGGCGCTCATGTCGAGCAGCGAGGAAAGAATGTCGGACGCGCCGACGCCGCAATTGGCGCCGACCGCGACCGCGTTTTCCGTCAGCCCGTCGGCAACGTGGTGCACGTCCTTCGGCGCCAGCCCCATCATGGAGCGGCCGGCCGTGTCGAAGGAGAAGGTGTAGGTATAGGGCAGGCCGACCCGGATCGCGGCTTCGGCCGCGGCCTTCGCCTCGTCCGGGGCGGACATCGTCTCGATCCAGGCGATCTCCGCGCCGCCTTCCTTCAGGCCGGCGATCTGCTCTGCGAAGGCGTCGACCGCCTCGTCATAGGTCATGGCGCCGAGCGGCACGAGCAGTTCGCCGGTCGGGCCGACCGAGCCCGCGACGATCACCTTGCGGCCTGCCTTGTCGGCCACGCCGCGTGCGATTTCGGCGGCGCGCCTGTTCAACTCATGGACTCGGTCCTGCGCACTGTGCAGCTTCAGCCGCTGGCGTGTGCCGCCGAAGGAGTTGGTGAGGATGATGTCGGCGCCGGCGTCGACGAAATTCTGGTGCAGCGCCACGATCTTTTCAGGCGCACTTTCGTTCCAGAGCTCCGGCGCTTCGCCGGATTCCAGCCCCATGTTGAAGAGGTTCGTGCCCGTCGCGCCGTCGGCGAGAAGGACGCCCTTTTCGGCAAGCAGAGCGTCGATGGGATTGGTCATGGGAACACGGCTTTCCAGCAGGTGAATTCAGATAACGATATAAAGAAGTCTTTATGTCAGGTCAATGAGACTCTGCGCTCCGGCCTCAGGCGGATCGCTCGATCTCCACATCGATCCGCGTGCAGGCATCGCCATTCGTCGGATGGAAGTCGACGGAGCACGCGGTGACGACGACAACAAGGTCGCGTTCGGCCCGCAGTGTCACATAGCCGCCGGGCGGATTGATCGACGCCAGCACTTCGATCCGCCCGTCGGGCTGCGGCGGCGAGTTCTGGAACAGGTCGACCGGATCGGGGACGAAGGGAAGGGCCAACCCTTCGTCCGCGAGCGCCGCCAGCATATTGTCGTGGCAGTTTGGGTGGCCGGGCAGGCCGAAATGCTCGTAGAGGCCTGGATTGCAGGCGGGATACAGCATGTCGTGCGGACCCGGCGAGCCATCTTCCACGAGCGTCAGCAGGGGCTGCCCTTTGATGCTGTAGAACTGTTCTCCGACCGCCGGAAACAGCCGTTCGGTGATGTCGCGCGTCTGCGAGGTGCTCAGCCAGTCGAGTTCCGGCTCGGCGACGATCGCCCAGAGGTCGGCGACCTGCTGGCCCTCCGGGTCGATGATGCGGATAGTATCGCCCTCCGCCACGCGGAAGGCGCGGCCGGACTGCGGCGGAATGGTCGTGCGCTCGGGCTTCGGCAAGGTCGGCTCCACGCTGCAAAGGCGCTACCGGCATGCCCCAGTTCCGGCTCAATCTCAACCGTCGGCCGAGCCGGGCAGTTGCGCGGCGAGATTGCGGGCGAACGCCGCCGCTTCATGAGCGTTGACGTCGGCGGCGCGGATCAGGTTGTCGAAATGCCTGGTCAGGGTGCGGATCGGGTCGGTGGCGTTCAGCACCAGATACATGCCGCCGACATAGATCGCCGCACGATATGGCCCGAAGATCGTATAGGGCACGGAATAGCGCAGCCTGCCGTCGTAGAGGAACAGCCGGAAGGTCGGGTAGAGGTCGTCGAGCAGCTCAGCCATGTGGCTCAGTTGCGCGCGCCGCTCCTTCTCCGGGAAGCCGCTCCATACGCCTAGCCCTCGCGCAAATATATCGAGCGTGTGGAGCGGCATGCAGACCTCCATGTCGGTCTCGGGACGCCGGTTGTACTCGATGCGGTACTGCGTCTCGTCGGCCTGCTGCTCGCGGCTGCGATTGGTGATGTCGGCCTCGTAGTCGATCAGCGCCTCGGTGCGCAGCAGATCGGGGATGCCTGCCGGCACGTAGCGGATTTTCGTTCCCGCGGCCTCGGCATGCCAGCGCGCCAGCAGCGTCCGGTCGAACGCCCCGGAGCCTTCCTCGATCTCCAGGCTCTCGCGGATCTCGCCGGTCAGGACTTCGTCCTGGCTGAGACCCAGCAGCCAGTCGAGCGACACCCTGTTTTCGGCGGCGATGTTGAGCAGCGTCTCCGCCCGGGGAAGCCTCGTCGATGCGCCCGAAAGCAGTTGCGAGAGCGCCGAGCGGTCGATCCCCACGGCCGCGGCGAACTCCGACTGGTTCTGGTCCGAGCGTTGCAGCAGGAGTTTCAGGCGCTCCCGGAAGACATCTGAAAGTCGGCGCTTGTCCATATCACTCGCCTGGATTCGATTTCTGCTGACGGAAAGGAATGCGCGTTCTGGAGGAACTCGAATCCCCATGTGTGTTTACAATATATAACATCTGCAGCCTTTGATGCGCAAAATCTACATTTTGTGCGCGTTGTCTCGTTGTGACCGGGCAATGCTCCTGACACAATGTTGTCAGGAATCGCGAGATTCCGGCGACTGGGGGCAGTGGTCGAGGGCATGCCGAGAAAAAACTGGGGCAAGAGCAGAAAAATCCAGGCCATCGAATGGCCGACGGTCTTTCTCATCATAGCTTGTTACGCTGCCTGGGTGGGGGCAGCGATCTTTCTCTGGCCATCTTATCCGACAATCGCATTGATCGTGCTTGGTGTGCTGCTGGCCATGCAGTCGTCGCTGATGCACGAGGCCGCGCACGGCCACCCGACCCGTAAGGGCTGGCTCAACGAAGCTCTGGTCGGCTTGCCGATCGGGCTCGTCTATCCCTACCGCCGTTTCAAGGCGCTGCATCTGCGCCACCACGCCGACGAGCGGCTGACCGATCCTTTTGACGATCCGGAAAGCTATTATCGCGCGCTCTGGCACCACGAAGAGTTGCCCGCGGCGCTGAAGGCCGTGCTGAAGTTCAACAACACGATGATCGGACGCTTCGTCATCGGACCGCCGCTGGCGACGGTCGGCTTTCTCGCCACCGAGGCCGGGCTGATCGCCGATGGCGATCGGGCCGTGCGCAAGGCGTGGCTGCTGCACGCGATCGGTCTCGCCATCGTCCTGCCGGTCGTGCAGTTCGGCTTAGGCATCCCGCTGTGGCTCTATGTCCTTGTGCCGGTCTGGCTCGGCCAGTCGATCATCTCGGTGCGCACCTTTGCCGAGCACCAGTGGTCGGAGCGGCCGGACGGACGCACCATCATCATCGAGCGCTCGCCGCTTGCCTTCCTGTTCCTCAACAACAATCTGCACCTCGTGCATCACAAGAGCCCGAACGTCGCCTGGTACAGGCTGCCGAAGCTTTTCCGCGACAAGCGCGAGCAGTGGATCGCCATGAACAACGGTTATGTTTTCCCGGGCTATTTCGCGCTGCTCAAGGAATATGCCTTCAAGGCGAAGGAGCCGGTGGTGCACCCCGCGCTGCGCCGTGCGCCGGAGCCGGGCCGCGCCTTCCGTCCGCGCGTCAGGGCGAACAATGTCTCGGGGCTGGGCACCGTGCCGGTCCCCGCCAAGCCGCCGAAGGATTGATCCCGCCGGCTTGCGTTTCTCCGAATTGACCCTCAGATGACGCGATGACCTCCATCGCAGCCCTTCCCATGTATGACTGGCCCGAGGCACGCGCCGAGACCGACGCGGAGTGGCAGGGCCTGCGCGCGCGTCTCGTCGCGGCCGGCATCGACGCGCCGCAAAAGCTCGTGCGTCGCAATGCTGAGCTGCCGGCTGTGCCGGGCGGCATTCTTGACGGCGAGGGCAGGGCGATCGCGCCAGATCCTGCGGCGCTGCCATCGGACGAACTCGACTTCCCGACTTTGTGGAAGCATCCGGCGCTGCTCTTCGCCCAGACCTGCTGGGGGCCGATGGAGGAGGGGCTGGAAAAACACGTCACCGTCATTGGCCAGCCAAGTTATGACGGCATCGAGGGCGGGCAGGGCGAGCTCTACTCCAGCCCGATCCTGATGCGACGCTCTTCACCCTCCCCCTTGCGGGGAGGATCGGCGCACAGCGCCGGGGTGGGGGTGGAGCAGGATAAAGCGCCTGCGGCGGTGCAGGCGCCTCTGGACGGCCGCGCCATCCTTCCGCTCGGTCTCATGCGCGGCCGGCGTTTCGCCTACAACAGCCTCGATTCCATGTCCGGGATTATTGCGCTGACCCGCGACCTCGAAGCCGCCGGCGAAAACCTCGCCGTCTTCTCAGAGCGTTTAGAGACCGCGGCGCATCGCGCGTCCATCGTCGCCGTCGCGGAGGGCAGGGCGGATGTCTGCGCCGTCGATTGCCGGAGCTGGCACTTGGCGAAGCTGCATGAGCCGCGCGCCGGCGATGTCGAGGTCGTCGGCTGGACCGCACGGCGCAAGGGCCTGCCCTACATAACCTCTCGCCACACCTCGCCCGATATCGCTGCCCGGCTGAGATCCGCTCTGCGCTGATCACGTCCTCGCGATTGCTGCAACCTTAGGGGGCATCAGGCGTTATCGGCGTAATGGAGAGGGGCATGGAGGTTGTCATGCCCGAAGCAGTGCTTCTGCCGATCCTCGGCGTTTTCGGCTCGCTGATCGCGGCCACGATCGCAGCATATCTGCTGCTCAATCGCGACGATCCGCATACGCGCGGTCGTCATCGCTTCTGACCTGAAGGGCCGTCGGCTTCCCTGGCCGGCGGTCCTTCGTTTCGCAATCGTTCTCAGAGCAGTCGTGCATCGAGCGGATAGCTTGACAGCAGATCGTTGCCCGTTTCCGTGATCAGCACCTGCTCCTCGATCTTGACGCCCTCGCGCCCGCCGAGCCGGCCGATATAGCTTTCCACGCAGAGCACCATGCCCGGCTCGAGCACGCCGTCCGGCGTGTCCTCCGTCCAGTCGGCTGCATGCGGCAGCGTCGGATATTCGTCCGCAAGGCCGACGCCATGATAGAGCACGCCATAGCGCGCCGGAAAACAATCCGGCGGTGGCACAGCCGAGCGCTCGACCAACTCACGGAAACCCACGCCGGGCCGCATAAGCTCGGTGTTGTAGGCGATCTGCTCGGCCGCCATGCGGAAGAGGTCTCGCTGCTCGTTCGACGCTTCGCCGTCGCCGCACAGCCAGGTTCGCGACAGGTCGGCGCAGAAGCCGTAAGGGCCGATGAGGTCGGTGTCGAAGGCAACGAGGTCGCCTGCCTCGATCTTTCGCGACGAGCATTCCTGGAACCAGGGATTGGTGCGCGGTCCCGACGACAATAGCCGCGTCTCGATCCATTCGCCGCCGCGCGCGATGTTGGCGCGGTGCAGCTCTGCCCACAACTCGTTCTCGCTGATGCCAGGCACCAGCGCTGTCTCCATCTCGCCCATGGCCGCCTCGCAGGCGACGATGGCGCGGCGCATTGCGAGAATCTCGTCAGGCGACTTGATCAGCCGCGCGCTCTCCATCACCGCCTCGCCATTGCGGACGGTGACGCCGAGCCGTGCGAGTTCCGTCACGCCCTCCGGATCGAGGTGGTCGACCGCGATGCGGCTGTTGCCGCCGCCGTGCTCGCGCACAAGATCGGCGATGCCCGCCGCCCAGCGCGCGACGCGCCGGTCCGACAAATCCCCGCCGTAAAGATACATCCACGACACCGCCGGCCTGACCTCGTCGACCACGCCCGAATGATCGGAGAGGTGCTCGCAGGAGAAATAGTCGAACAGCACGACCGGCCCGTCGGTCGCCACGAAACAGTGGCGGGTCGGGTTGTGCGCGACCCACAGCTGCATATTGGTCGAGTCCGTCGCGTAGCGGATGTTCACGGGGTCGTAGAGCAGCACGCCGGCATAGTCGCGACGCTTCAGCTCGGCGCGGATCCGCTCCAGCCGGTATTTCCGCATCGCCGGAAGGTCGGGAGCGGCGACACCCGCCACGGCCCACTCGCGCTCCGCCGTCTCGCCATAGCCCAGCACATGGCTGTTCAGCGCCGCCGCCTTCTCCCGCGCCTGCTGGCGCAATGTCGCCTCGATATCGATCCCGGCGCCCGGCTCGAAGGGCATGATCTTGCGGTGACGACCGAATGTCGACGTCAAGCGGGCCTGCTCTTCCTGCTCTTCGGGGCGGCTGGCTTGACACGAATGCGCACGGCCTTGCCTTCCTTCTGCTCGACGTCGAAGGCGCCCGTCTTGGTCACCAGGTCGATCAGCTTGCGGGAGCCGTAGTTGCGGGGATCGAAGTCCGACGCCAGGTTCGCGAGCTGCGTGCCCACCGCGCCGAGCGGAACCCACCCGTCGTCCGTTTCCATCTCCGAGATGATGCGCTTGATGATCGGCGTAGCCGCGCTCGGCGGCTGCAGGGTCCTCTTCTGCGGACCCGCATCGCCGGCTGCTGCCGGCAACAGGTTCTCCGTATAGACGAAGCGCCGGCAGGCCTGTCGAAAGCTCTCGGGTGTTTTCTGTTCGCCGAAACCGAAAACGTCGAGCCCCTGTTCGCGAATGCGCGACGCCAGCCTGGTGAAATCGCTGTCCGACGAGACGAGACAAAACCCTTCGAAGCGCCCGCTGTGGAGAAGGTCCATCGCATCGATCACCAGCGTGATGTCGGAGGCGTTCTTGCCTGCGGTATAGGCGAATTGCTGCTGGGGAACGATCGCGTGCTTGGCCAGCACGTCCGCCCAGGCCTTCGATCGGGTTCCGGAAAAATCGCCATAGATGCGGCGAACGCTCGCCTCGCCGATCTTGGCGATTTCCTCGAACAGACCGTCGGCGATCTTCGCCGATGCATTATCGGCATCGATCAGGACGGCCAGTCGGGGCGAGCGTGGTTCGTTTGGCATGTCGTCAGGCTACCACGGCCATGGTCATCGAAGCTATGACCGCATCTTCTCGCCCGCGGGATCGAAGGGCGGCGCTACGTTGATGCGGGCGGGGCGGCGGTGCCCGAGGATCTCGATCTCGAACAGGCCCTCGCTCTCGTCCTCGGCAAGTGCCGCCGGCACATAGCCCTGCGCCATCGACTTCTGCACGTAATGCGCATAGCCGCCCGAGGTCACCCAGCCGACCACGCGCCATTCGCCGTCGGTGATGCCGCGCACGGCGGAAGCGCCGGTCGCTGCGGTCGAGCCGCGCGCTTCCTTGCCCGTGCCGTCGAAGCGCGGGGCGCCGTAGCCGTGCGGCTTCTCGACCGTGCCGTAATCCTTACCGTTGACCTTCGCCCAGATCGGCTCGTCGCCCATCACGTCGGCGTCGGTTGCATCGACGATCAGCGAGACGCGGCGCAGCTTGCCGCCTTCCGCCTTTTCCTTGGCTGCAGCCTCGCGGCCGATGAAGTCGTTCTTCTCGAGACGGATGAAGCGATCCATTGCTCCCTCGAACCGACCGTAGATCGGCCGCAACTCGCGGAACCAGGTCGGGAAATTCTTCTCGAGCCGCATGGAGAGCAGAGCGCGCATGCCGAAATCGACGATGCCGAATTCCTCGCCTGCCTCCTTGATCGCCTTGTAGACCAGCCGCTGGTAGGCCGGCTCCATCCAGATCTCGTAACCCAGGTCGCCGGTATAGGTGACGCGGTTCACCATTGCCGGCGCGCCGCCAACCGCCATCTCGCGGAAATCCATGAACTTGAACGCGGCGGTCGACACGTCGACATCCACCAGCTTCTGCAGCAGCGCCTGCGCCTTCGGTCCGGCGATCGAGAGTCCGACCAGCGTCTGGTCGAAGCGATGGATACGAACTGAGCCATCTTTCGGCAGATGCTTCTCGAACCAGCGCATGTGGTATTTCTGCGCCGCCGACGAGCCCCAGATCATGAAGCGGTCTTCGCCGGCATGCGCAATGGTGAAGTCGCCGATAAGCTTGCCGAACTCGTTGAGCATAGGGGTCAGCACGATGCGGCCGATCTTCGGCATGCGGTTGCTCATCAACCGATTCAGGAAATCCTCTGAACCCGCGCCGCTGACTTCATATTTCGCGAAGTTGGCGATCTCGGTGACGCCGACGCTCTCGCGGGTCGCCCTGACTTCGTTGCCGACATGCTCGAAATCGTTGGAGCGGTGGAACGACACCTTGTCCTTCGGCTCGGTCCCCTCAGGCGCGAACCAGAGCGGCGTCTCCAGCCCCCAGCTGTCGCCCATCACGGCGTTCTGCGCGACCATCGTGTCGTAGAGCGGCGTCGTCTGCGCCGGACGCGCCGCCGGCAGTTCCTCGTTGGGGAAGCGGATCGAGAAGCGCCGCGAATAGTTTTCGCGCACCTTGGCGTTGGTATAACGCAGGCTCGCCCACTCGCCCCAGCGCGCCACGTCCATGCCCCAGACGTCAAAGCCCGGATCGCCATTGACCATCCAGTTCGACAGCGCGAGGCCAACGCCGCCGCCCTGCGAAAAACCAGCCATCACCGCGCAGGCGCACCAGAAATTCGTCAGTCCCTGCACCGGCCCGACCAGCGGGTTTCCGTCAGGCGCGAAGGTGAAGGGGCCGTTGATGATCTGTTTTATCCCCGCCTTCTCGATCCCGGGGAAATGCTTGAAGCCGATCTCCAGTGACGGCGCGATGCGGTCGATGTCGGGCTGCAATAGCTCATGGCCGAAATCCCACGGCGTATTCACCGGCGACCACGGCTTGCACGCTTTCTCGTATGTGCCGAGCAGGATGCCGTTGCGCTCCTGGCGGCTGTAGATCTCGCCCTTGAAGTCGAGCACGCCGACCATCTCGCGCCCGGTCTCCCGGTTGAAGGCTTCCACTTCGGGCATCGGCTCGGTCAGCAGGTACATGTGCTCCATGGCGAGCAGCGGCAGTTCCAAGCCGACCATCCGGCCGACCTCGCGTGCCCACAACCCTCCGCAGTTCACCACGTGCT
>JAEYXI010000518.1 GCA_023428515.1 Pseudomonadota bacterium
GCGCGCCCGGGCACCTATGTTCCCGGCATCGACGTGACGCTCTCCGTCGGCAATATCCGCGGCGTCGAAAGCCACGGCATGATGTGCACCGAAAAGCAGCTCGACATGTCGGACGATCACGACGGGATCATCGACCTGCCGGAAGATGCGCCGGTGGGGACGTCCTTCGCGTCCTATGCCGGGCTCGACGATCCGGTGATCGAGATCAACCTGACGCCGAACCGCCCGGACTGCACGTCGATCCACGGCATTGCCCGCGATCTGGCAGCCTCGGGTCTTGGAGTCCTGAAACCACAGCCAAAGCCTGACCTGAAGCTTGAAGGGGAGACGTCGGTCGGCCTCACGATCGATCTCGATGACGAGCGGCTTTGCCCCGGGTTCGGCCTGCGCCTCGTGCGCGGCGTCAGGAACGGCCCGAGCCCGGCGTGGATGCAGCAGCGCCTCAAGGCGATCGGCCTTCGTCCCATCAACGCGCTGGTCGACATCACCAATTACATGACGTTCGACCAGGGTCGGCCGATGCACGTCTTCGACGCGGCCAAGGTGAAGGGCGACCTCACCGTGCGCCGCGCCAGGGAAGGCGAAACCGTGCTGGCGCTCGATCAGCGCGAATACAAGCTTAACCCCAGCAATGTGGTCATCGCCGACGAGAACGGCGTGGAATCGATCGGCGGCATCATGGGCGGCGAGCATTCCGGCTGCGACGAGAACACCGTCGACGTACTGATCGAAAGCGCGCTGTGGGACCCGATCAACATCGCCAAGTCGGGCCGCGCGCTCGGCATCATCACCGATGCCCGCTACCGGTTCGAGCGCGGTGTTGACCCGGAATACATGATCCCGGGCCTCGACCGCACGACGCAGCTCGTTCTCGACCTCTGCGGCGGCACGCCGGCGAAGGAAAAGATCGCCGGCTACAAGGGTTATGAGGCGAAGACGGTCGATTTCCCGTTCTCGGAAGTGAAGCGCCTGACGGGTCTCGAAATCTCGTCCGACGAAAGTCGCCAGATCCTGACCCGCCTTGGCTTCACGGTGGAGGGCGAAGGCGAGCGGGTGACGGTCAAGGTTCCGTCCTGGCGTCCCGACGTCGATGGCAAGGCTGACCTCGTGGAAGAAATCATGCGCATCCACGGCGTCGACCAGATCAAGCCGGAGCCGATCGAGAAGCTCTCGGCCGTCAACGGCCGCATCCTGACGACGCTGCAGATCCGCACCCGCACGGCGAAGCGCGCACTTGCCTCCCGCGGCATGCTGGAAGCGGTCACCTGGTCCTTCATCCCGGAAGATCAGGCCAAGCTTTTCGGTGGCGGCAGTGCCGCCCTGAAGCTCGCCAACCCGATTGCGGCCGACATGTCCGACATGCGCCCGTCGCTGCTGCCGGGCCTGCTCACGGCTGCCCAGCGCAATTCGGACAAGGGTTTTGGTGATGTAGCGATCTTCGAAGTCTCCGGCACCTACGAGAACGATACGCCGGAAGGCCAGCGTCGCGTCGCCGGCGGTATCCGCCGCGGCACCGCCTCGATCAACGGCGCAGGCCGCCTCTGGTCGAACAAGGACAAGGGCGGCGGCAAACCGGTCGATGTCTATGATGCAAAGGCCGATGCGCTGGCGGTGATCGAAGCCTGCGGCCTCCCCATGGCCAATGTCCAGATCGAACAGGGTGGCCCGGCCTGGTATCATCCGGGCCGCTCGGGCACGATCAAGATGGGGCCGAAGGTCGTGCTCGGCACCTTTGGCGAATTCCACCCGAAGACGCTGGCCGCGCTCGACGTCTCCGGCGCGCTCTGCGGCTTCGAGATCTACCTTGACGCCATGCCGGAGCCGAAGAAGAAGGCGACCCGCACCAAGCCGCCGCTCGAGCTTTCCCCCTTCCAGGCGGTCAAGCGCGACTTCGCCTTCGTGGTTGGCTCGCAGGTCGAGGCTGGCGCGATCGTCAAGGCGGCGATGAGCGCCGAGCGCAAGCTGATCGCGGGCGTCAACGTCTTCGACGTGTTCGAGGGCGCATCGCTTGGCGAAGGCAAGAAGTCGGTGGCGATCGAGGTCCTCATCCAGCCGGTCGACAAGACCCTGACGGACGAGGACTTCGAGGCGCTGACGGCGAAGATCGTGGCCAATGTCGAGAAGGCCACGGGCGGCGTGCTGCGGGCCTAACTCGCCCGCTGATACCGCCATTCCTGGGTTTTGCCGCCGTAGCCATAGGCTGCGGCGCGGACATCCTGGACATAGATGTAGCTTTCCTCGTGCAGATCGCCGAGGAGGGCTTCGAACCCTTCGAAGGCCGCCTGGATATAGGCGGCCTTTTCCGTTTTCGTGTTCGTCTCGTCGGTGACCTTCACATCGAAATAGACGCTCGATTTGCCTTGCTCTTCAAGCGTCCTGCCGCCGGCGATCCAGTCGCGCGGATCGACATAGTCGATGGCGATCGCGGTGACGGCCGGATCCTTGCCGAGAATGTGCTGCGTCAGGTCCGTCAGCATGGCGGCGATGGCGCGAGTTTTTTCGTCCGAGCGGACACCGCTGACTTTGACGTTGAGGATAGGCATGAATATCTCCATTGGTTAGATATGCAACTAAATGGGCTGGCATTAGCGCAGATGATCACCGATCGCCCGCGCCCGCTGAACGAAGTCGGCAAACACGCTGTCGCCGAGTTCTTCCTTCAGCCGTTCCGTCACTTCGCGGCTCGCCGCGTTCACCCGCTCTTCCAAAGCCTCGGCCGCAGAGGTCGGGTGGATCGTGGATTCCCGGCCATCCTGTTTGGACGGTCGCCGTTCCACGAGCCCGCGGGCGACGAGACCGTCCACGGCCCGGGTGGCTGTTGCCCGCGCAATCTTCAGAGTGTCGGCGAGCTCGCTATGCAGCATGCCGGGCCTCGCCAGCACGGCGCGCAATGTGAAACCTTGCGACGGGGTGAGGTCGAAAGGCTTGAAGGCTTCCGTCCAGACACGCTCCAGCTGGCGGGCGAGGGCAGTGGTGTTGAAGTACAGGCAATGGTCGAACATGGATGCAATATAGCAGATATAATTGCATATGCAATCATAACGACGCCGGAAGTCACATGGAGCATTGCCTGCGGGTTCATAGCCGCCGGAAGCCTGCATCTTGCGGACGGTATGGACTGCTCGACAGCATCGGAAAAAACCGTTTGGTTCCGGTCCTGCGCACCGCTTAGCTTGGGCGACGTGAGCCTCACTCGCCGTCATTTCCGCCTCCGCCTTGAGCCGGGATGACGGCAGAAACATAGAGGCTCAGCAGGTCGTTCAAGCGCTTTTGACGGGAGACAAGCATGCGCAGGCCGAACTCAATGAAGGGACTGGAGGATCTCGGCCGGGTGCGGCTGTCGAAGAATTTCTTCTTCCGCGATTTCCTGCACTCCGAGATCGCGGATTTCTACCGCATCCCCAATATTCCCGAAGATCCGGATCTTGCCATCGAAGCCGGACGGCATCTGTGCGAGGGGTTGCTGGAGCCGCTGCAGGCGACATTCGGTCGCCTCCATATTCGTTCCGGCTACCGGTCGCCCGAGGTGAACGAGTTCGGCAACAGGAACAACCTCAACTGCTCTACCAATGCGGCGACCGCCGCCGATCATATATGGGACAGGCGCGACGCCGATGGTTGCATGGGTGCGACGGCCTGCATCGTCGTGCCGTGGCTCATCGACAGTTTCGACCGGGAAGGGGGTTGGCAGCGGCTGGCGTGGTGGATCCACGACCATCTGCCCTATGCCTCGCTCTGCTTCTTCCCGAAGCTCTGGGCCTTCAACATCCAGTGGCACGAACGACCTGTGCGGCGGATCATGAGCTATGTCCGCCCGCGCGGCTTGTTGACCAAGCCCGGAATGGCCAACCACGAGGGCGACCATTCGGATTTGTACGAGGGATTTCCAGCTATCCCTGCTTCTTATCGACCGAAGTCTTCTGACTGAGTTTGTCGAGGCTATCGCGGGCGCGCTCGATGGCCGCATCATCGACAGAGACAGGCTCGCTGCTGTCGTCCGGTATACCTGGGCCGCTCTGGCCGATGGTATCGTTGCGGGGACGGTCGTTCAGCCCGTCGGTGATCTTCGTGTCCTTGTTCATGGGTCTGCTCCTTTTTGAAAGCAGAACCGACGACGCGCGGATTTGTGGCCGCGCCTGGTAGGATTTA
>JAEYXI010000524.1 GCA_023428515.1 Pseudomonadota bacterium
GGACAAGGAAGCGGTGTTCGACGCCGCCGAGACGCTCGACCTGATGCTGGCGGCGATGACCGGCATGATGCGCGACATGACGATGGACGCCGCGGCGATGAAACGCGCCGCCGGCGCCGGCTACTCGACCGCGACGGACCTGGCCGACTGGCTGGTCAGGACACTCGGCCTGCCCTTCCGCGAGGCGCATCATGTGACCGGCCGTGCCGTGGCGTTGGCAGAACAGAAGAAGGTAGGACTGGAGAAGCTGGCGCTTGCCGACCTCCAGGCGATCAATCCTGGCATCACCGAGGACGTGTTCTCGGTGCTATCCGTGCAGAATTCGGTGAAGAGCCGCGTGAGCTATGGCGGCACCGCGCCCTCGGAAGTGAAGAAACAGATCCGCGCCTGGAAGAAGCGGCTGGCGAAAGCCTGAACGGCAGGCTCTTTTGCCGGGTGCAAAGCCGGAAAATTTTCGCTACAAGCGGCGAACGTATTTTCCCGGTAGGGCTTTCGGACGGATGGGCTCGATGAACGGCAGCAGGATTTTCACGGCGACCGCTCTGGTCCTGGTTGCGGTGGCGGTAGCCGGCTGCGGCCGCAAATCGGGTCTCGACACGCCCTACCAGGCGCAGGTCGACGCCCGCAAGGAAGCCGAGAAGACGGGCGGGCCGATGCCGGCGGAGCCGAAGAAACCGGACAACGACAAGCCGTTCATCCTCGATCCCCTTCTCTGATCGTTTCCGTACCTGGCAAATGAACCATTTCCACTATCGTGACGGCGTACTGCACGCCGAGGACGTCGCCATTCCGGAGATTGCCGCGGTCGTCGGCACGCCCTTCTATTGCTATTCCACGGCGACGCTGACCCGGCACTACAAGGTCTTCGCCAAGGCGTTTTCCGGCATGGACAACCTGGTCTGCTACGCGCTGAAGGCGAATTCCAACCAGGCGGTGCTGCGCGTGCTGGCAAAGCTCGGCGCGGGAGCCGACGTGGTGTCGGAAGGCGAGATGCGCCGTGCGCTCGCCGCAGGCATTCCGGCAAACAAGATCTTGTTCTCCGGTGTCGGCAAGACGGCCCGGGAAATGGATTTTGCGCTCGACGCCGGCATCCTCTGCTTCAACGTCGAGTCGGAGCCGGAGCTGGAACTGCTCTCTGAGCGTGCGACGCGGCTCGGCGTCACCGCGCCGGTGTCGCTGCGCATCAACCCCGACGTTGATGCGAAAACACACAAGAAGATCTCGACCGGCAAGGCGGAGAACAAGTTCGGCATTCCCTGGCAGCGGGCGCGCGCGGTCTACAGGCGCGCCGCCGAACTGCCGGGCATCAGGGTCGCCGGCATCGACATGCATATCGGCAGCCAGATCACCGACCTGCAGCCCTTTGACGATGCGTTCGCGCTGCTGGCGGAGCTTGTCGGCACGCTGAAGGCCGACGGCCACCACATCGAGCATGTCGATCTCGGCGGCGGGCTGGGCATTCCCTATCGCACCGACAACGACCCTCCGCCGCTGCCCGATGCCTATGCCGACATCGTCAGGAGGCGCATCGCGCCGCTCGGCCTCAAGGTGATGTTCGAGCCGGGCCGGCTGATCGTCGGCAATGCCGGCATACTGGTGGCGCAAGTGATCCACGCCAAGGAAGGCGACGCCAAGAACTTCCTCATCGTCGACGCGGCGATGAACGACCTGATCCGGCCGACGCTCTACGACGCCTTCCACGACATCCGCCCTGTGAGGGAAGCACCGGCGGACGCGCCGCGCATGACGGCCGACGTGGTGGGCCCGGTCTGCGAGACGGGCGATTTCCTCGGGTTGGACCGGGACCTGCCGAAGCTCAAGTCCGGCGACCTCATCGCGGTGGGCACCGCCGGGGCCTATGGCGCGGTGCAGGCGGGGACTTACAATTCGCGTCTTCTGGTGCCGGAAGTGCTTGTCGACGGCGACCGCTTCCACGTTGTGCGTCCGCGCGGCAGCTACGAGGAGCTGATCGCGCTGGATTCGGTGCCGGACTGGCTGTAATCGCCCCATAACGACCGTGAACAAACGTTCACGATTTAGGGAACCGCCTCGCCTTTGCCGCACTTGCTGCTATCTTAAGGGTCCTCGGCTGCGCCACGGCGCGGTAACTGGAAGGGCCGATGACGGAAACGAATGCGGCAGGAACTGACCTCGGTCTGACGGCCAGGCTGGCGCGGACGCGCTTTGCGGTCCGGGCCACGATGGTCGTCGAACGCGGCTGGCCGCTCGTGCTTCCCTTCCTTCTGGTCGCAGGGCTGTTCGTCAGCCTCTCCTGGCTCGGCATCTTCCGCGTCCTGCCCGATCTGGTGCGGCTTGCCACCGTGGTCGGCTTCGGCATCGCCGCGATCGCCTCTCTCTATCCGCTGCGCTTCTATCGCCACCCGACATCGGGCGAGATCGACCGGCGCATCGAGCGCGCCAACAAGCTCCTCCACACGCCCGTGCTGGTACAGACGGACCGGCTTGCCGGGCGCCAGGACCAAGGGACCGGCGCCTTCGCCGAAGCGTTGTGGCGCGAGCATCAGCGCCGCATGGCGGCGAGCCTGGGCGGTGTTGGCGGGGACCTGCCACGCACCCGCGTGCCCGAGCGCGATCCGTGGGGTATCCGCGCGGCGGCGGCGCTGCTGCTGGTGACTGCCTTCGCCTTCTCCTTCGGCCCGCTCGGCGGCACGCTCGGCGACGGCTTCAAGGCGCATGGCTGGATGGAGACGGTGCCGCCGCGCATCGACGCCTGGGTGACGCCGCCAGGCTATACCGGCAAGGCGCCGGTGTTCCTGACCTCGAACAGCAATGCGCCGACCGCCAGCCAGGGGGCGAGCCAGCCTGCCGACCAGGCAGCGGCGCAACCGCCGCAGTCCTCCTTCACCGTGCCCGAGAACAGCGAGCTGTCGCTGCGCGTGACCGGCGGTTCGGGAGCGGAGACGCTCGCCTTCACGGACGCCGCCGGAAACACCAGGGATATCGCACCGCAGGGCGCGCCCGAGGCACAGAACGGCGAAGCCGCCAATGCCGATGCATCGGCGCCAGCGCCCACCGGCCCGGCGGGCGTGCGCCAGTTTGCGGGCAAGCTGACCACCGACGGCGTTCTCACGCTGAAGTCCGGCGAGCGCAACATCTCGAGCTGGACATTCGCGGTGACGCCGGACAATCCGCCGGTCATCCGCTTCTCCGACGAGCCGAAGCGCGCGGTGAACGGGGCGCTGGAGCTCGCCTATGAGGTCGAGGACGACTACGGCGCGACCGAGGCATTCGCGCAATTCGAGCTGGAGGATGCGCCAGCGGCCAATGCGCACCCGCTCTACCGCGCGCCGGAGATGAAGCTCAGCCTGCCCCGCCGCGACGCCAAGGGACCGGCGGCGAAGACGTCACGCGACCTGACCGAGCATGTCTGGGCGGGATCGCGCGTGAAGCTGACGCTGAAGGCCAAGGATGCCGCCGGCCAGAAGGCGGCGAGCGAGACCAAGACTTTCGCGATGCCGGAGAAGATCTTCACCAATCCGCTCGCCAGGGCGGTGGTCGAGCATCGCAAGCTCTTCTCGCTGGACACCAACCGCAAGCAGGACGTGCTCGACCTGATCGACGCGATCACGATCAGGCCCGAGGATACGTTCGACAACCCCTCGCACTATCTCGGCATCATGGCGGGGCGTACGCAGCTCGATATGGCCGCGACCGACGAACAGCTGCGCGAGGTTGCCGACTACATGTGGGAGATGGCGCTGTCGATCGAGGACGGCGACCTGTCGGCGGCGGAGAAGCGCCTGCGGCAGGCGCAGCAGGCCCTTCAGGAGGCGCTGGAGAACAACGCTTCCGACGAGGAAATCGACAAGCTGATGGCCGAATTGCGCGAGGCCATGGACGAGTTCCTGCGCGAAATCGCCGAGCGGGCGATGCAGAACCCGAACATGGCCGAGAACATGCCGCAGAACGGCCAGGAGCTTCGCCAGAGCGACCTGCAGCGCATGCTTGACCAGATCGAGAACCTGGCCAAGTCGGGCAATCGCGACCAGGCCAAGGACCTGCTGGCGCAACTGCAGGAGATGATGAACAACCTGCAGGCCGGCCGCCAGCAGCCCGGCCAGAACGGGCAGCAGAATTCCGAGATGCGCCAGCAGATGGACAAGCTCGGCGAGATCATGCGCCGCCAGCAGGAGATGATGAACGAGACGTTCCGCATGGACCAGATGCAGCGCGGACAGCAGCAGCAGGGTCCGGGCGGCGAACAGCAGCAGGGCGAGAACGGCGAGGGTCAGCAGCCCGGACAGCAGGGGCAAGGCCAGCAGCCTGGCCAGGGCCAGCCGATGACGCCGGAGGAATTCGCCGAGGCGATGCGCCAACTTCAGCAGGGCCAGGGCCAGTTGCAGGGTGACCTGGAAGCGCTGATGAAGGGCCTGGAGGGCATGGGTATGCAGCCGGGCGAAGGGTTCGGCGAGGCCGGCGATGCAATGGGCGAGGCGGAAGGGTCGCTCGGCCGCGGCGAAGGCGACCGCGCCGTCGGCCAGCAGGGCCGCGCGCTGGAAGCCTTGCGCAAGGGCGCGCAGGACATGATGAACCAGATGATGCAGGCCATGCAGGGCGAGGAGGGCGGCGGCCAGGAAGGCGGACGCCAGCAGAATGCCGACCGCGACCCGCTCGGCCGCCCGCGCGCCACGCGCGGTCCTGATTTCGGCGATTCCGTCACCGTGCCCGACGAGATCGACGTACAGCGCGCCCGCCAGATCCTCGAGGCGATCCGCAAGCGGCTCGGCAACGCGCTGAGCCCCGAGCTGGAGCGCAGCTATCTCGAACGGCTGCTGGAGATGAAGTAGACGCTCTCGCGTCCAGCCTGCGATTGCCGGACGACCCGAAAAGCGCTGTCGCTCACCTGATGTGGCGTTCGACGGGCGTCGCGAAGCCGCTTCAGCCCGGCAGCCATGGCAAAGTCGTAACAGGTCAGCATCATAACCTCCCTTTGCTCTTTTGCATGGAGGCCAAGGTAGCAGATTGCTGCTGACACCTGCCTGTCAGCAATACTCCATCAGGAGTTTGGCAGGCCGGGATCGCTCTTGAGCAGGGACTGTCGTTGCGAAAACGCAGCCCACCATCCCGACAGCTTTTGGTGGCGAGGCAGTTCGGAGCGGCCCTCCTCCGCTGCGGTGAAGAAAGCGATCATCGCGCCGAGGTGGAGGTCGGCCAGGGAGAGGGACGAGCCGACAAGGAAGGCGCCGCCCGTGGCGAGCCCGTCGAGCGCGGCCAGTATGGTTTTCGAGCGCTCCAGGCCTTCGGCGATCATCGCCTCGTTTGCGGTTCCGCCCATTGCCGGACTGAACACGCGCTGCGCGAAGACCTGCCGAACCAGAGGCCAGTAGGCGTAGGAGTCGGCCACGGCGATAATCTGGTTCATGCGGGCGCGTTCCCTGGGATCGCTCGGCTGAAGCGGTGTGCCCGCGAACGCTTCATCGACATAGCGGGTGATCGCGGTGGTTTCGTAGAGCACGAAACCGTCATGGACGAGCGTCGGCACGCGGCCGAAAGGATTGAGAGCGAGATAGGATTGAGGGATCGGCTCGTCGAAAGGATCGACCTCGACATGCGTCCAGCCGAGGTTCTTCTCGATCATCGCCATGGCGACGATGCGCAGATAGACGCTATAGCGGAGGCCGTGCAGTTCGAGCTTCGGCTCGGCCATCCGCTCAGGCGTCGCCCTTGACGATGCCGACGAAGGGCAGTTCGCGGAAGGCATGCGCCACGTCCATGCCGTAGCCGACAACGAAATAATCCGGGCATTCGAAGCCGACATAGTCGGCATCGAGCGTCGTCTGGCGGCGCATATGCTTGTCGAGCAGCACGGCGATCGAGCAGCTCTTCGCGCCGCGCGAAAGCATCAGCTCGCGCGTGAACTTCAGCGTCTTGCCCGATTCCAGTATGTCGTCGATGAGGAGCACGTCGCGGCCGGCGACCTCGTTGTCGATGTCGCGCAGGACCCTCACCTCGCCGCTGGTCGTGCCGGAGCCATAGCTGGAGATGAAGATGAACTCGACTTCCGGCGACAGGCCGACATCGTGCATGGCGCGGATGAGGTCCGCGGCGAAGATGAATGACCCCTTGAGGATCGAGATGACTAGCAGGTCGTGATAATCCTTGCCGGCTATCTCCTTGGCGAGCTCGAGATTGCGCCTGGCGATTGCCGACGCGGAGAACAGGACCTCGATCTCCTTGCCCCTGACGACTGGCATTGACGTATTCCTATTCCGCGAAGGTAACCGAAACGGTCTTCACACCGTTCTTAGGCACATCGAGACGGCTGGAAAAGGCGAATGTTTCGCCAGGAGCCAGAGGACGGCCCGATGTCCCCAGCCTGTAGCGGGTGATGCGGCCGTCATTGTCGGTGACCGCGATCTCCAGCGCCGGCAAGTGCTCGACGGCCTCGCCGTCATTTGCTGCCTCACCATCGACGAGCAGGATCGCCTTGGCGCCCGAGGCGTCGACGCGCGAGGTGACGTCGGAAATGCGCAAGGCGCTTGCAGGTGCTTCCAGAGCGGCGAACGGGACGCCGCGTACCAGGGCGTGGCCACCGGAAATCCAGAAGGCGGCAAGCACGAGGCCGATGCCGACGGTCCAGAAGAGCGGACCGCCACGCGCGGACTTGCGAGGCTCGGCCGGGGGGTCCGGCCGGCGCAGCATGTCCATGCCGCCGGAAGGCGCTGCGGCCGAGCCGATCGTTGCGGCAGGCTCCGGTGACGCAGGGCCGTCGAGCGCTTTCGGTCCGACGCCCGGCGGCTCGGAAGGCAGACTGATGTACTCGGCGTCGATGATGTCGCCGGTAGGCGCGCCGCCGACAGGGCCTTGCGGCGGGTCGGTCATGATTTCGCCGGAAAAGGCGCGTGGCTTCGAGCCGTCAGCCATCTGCCGGCCATCCTTTCGAACCGTGTTACTTGCAGGTAAACCGAAATGGTTAATGCTTCACGACTTTGGCCTGTTTCGGGGCCGAAATTAACGGATGATTAACCATACGGGACCGATGGTCGATCGTAGCCGAACGGCTTCGACGCGTGAATCGGCGAAGCCGCAATCGAGGTTATCCAGCAATTGATCCGCTTTGAAAATGTCGGGCTGCGGTATGGGATGGGCGCGGAAATCCTGCGCGACCTGTCCTTCGAGATACCTGCGCGCTCGTTCCAGTTCCTGAGCGGGCCGTCCGGCGCCGGCAAAACCTCGCTGCTGCGCCTCCTCTTCCTGTCGCTGAAGCCGACCCGCGGCCTGATCTCGGTGTTCGGCAAGGACCGCGCGCGGATCAGCCGGCGCGAACTGCCCTATATCCGCCGGCGCATCGGCGTCGTCTTCCAGGATTTCCGCCTGCTCGACCACATGACGACCTATGAGAATGTCGCGCTGCCGCTGCGCGTGCGCGGGCGCGAGGAGTCGAGCTACAGGAACGACGTGACCGAACTCCTGAAATGGGTCGGGCTCGGAGAGCGCATGCATGTGTTGCCGCCGGTGCTGTCGGGCGGCGAGAAGCAGCGCGCCGCGATCGCCCGCGCACTGATCGAGCAGCCGGAGATATTGCTGGCCGACGAGCCCACGGGCAACGTCGATCCGCCGCTGGCCCGCCGGCTGCTCAGGCTTTTCATTGAACTCAACCGGCTTGGCACCGCTGTGGTGATCGCCACTCACGACCTCGGCCTGATGGAGCAGGTCGACGCCCGGCGCATGATCCTGTCCGGCGGAAGGCTCGATATCTATGACTGACACGGTCACCGACCATCCGCACGGCGCAAGCTTCACCGAGGACGGCGGCGCCGACGAGGCGGCCTCCCTGCCCCGCGCACAGCGGCGCATGACGCCCATCGTGCCGGCGCAGAACGTGGTGGGCCGCGCGCTGGTTTCGGTCATCGCCATCATGACCTTCCTGTCCTGCCTGATGCTCGGCGCCGTCACGCTGGTACGCGACACCGCCTCGGTGTGGGAAAGCCAGATCTCCCGCGAGGCGACGATCCAGATCAAGCCGGCCGAAGGGCTCGACATGGATGCGGCGCTGGAGACCGCCGCCGGGATCGCCAGCGGCTTTCCGGGCATCACCGGTGCGCGCATCGTCGACCGCGAAGCGACAGCCAGGCTGCTTTCACCCTGGCTGGGCACCGGACTGAACATCGACGAACTGCCGGTGCCCAGACTGATCATCGTGACGATCAACAACGACTACCCGCCAAACTTCGCACGGCTGCGCGAGACGATCACGACCGAAGTTCCGCAAGCCTCGCTCGACGACCATCGCACCTGGGTCGACCGGCTGGTGACCATGGCGCGCACGACGGTGACGATCGGCATCACAGCGCTTGCGCTGATGCTGACCGCGACCGTGCTGTCGGTGGTGTTCGCGACACGCGGCGCGATGGCGGGCAACGGCCACATCATCGAGGTGCTGCATTTCGTCGGCGCCGAGGCGCGCTTCATTGCCCGCGAGTTCCGGCAGCACTTTCTCGCGACCGGCATGAAGGGGGCGGCGGCAGGCGGCATCGCCGCGATCGTCGTCTTCATCGTCGTGTCGTTCTGGTCCGCGCGCAACCTCGCGACGCCGGAGGCCGACCAGGCGACCGCGCTGTTCGGCAATTTCGCCATCGGCGCTAGCGGCTATGCCGGGGTGGCGTTGATCGTGCTGCTGGTCGGCGTGCTGACCGCGGCGACTTCGCATGTGACGGTCGTGGCCTATCTGACGGACATCGAAACCCGCCAGACTGATTAAAGCGATGTCCGAACTTATCCTATTGCGCCATGGATAACCCGGCGTTGCTCCTACACATCGCCGTAATTCGGGGCTAGTTATGCTGTTGATGAAGGGACATCATCTCGATGACGTGTCCGGCGCGGGGCCCGGGCTCGGCTTGGAGGCGGCCTCGCGCAAGCGCAGGCTGCCGGCTTTTTTGCGCCTAGCCGGCATTGCCGTATTTTGCTTTCTCGTCTTCTTCGCCGGCGGCTTCGCGGTGTTCGCCACCCATGTCAGCCGGCTGTCGACTCCCACGAATCCCCCGACCGCCGACGCCATCATCGTGCTGACAGGTGGCCAGGCCAGGCTGGACGCTGCAATCGGGCTCCTGAAGTCCGGCAAGGGCGAGCGCCTGCTGATCTCCGGCGTGCATCCTTCGACGAGCAGCAAGATGCTGCAGGCCGCGACCGGCGGCGACAAGGCGCTGTTCTCGTGCTGCGTCGACATCGACCGCGCCGCGCTCGACACGATCGGCAATGCCGAGGAGAGCGTGAAGTGGGTGCGCACGCATGCGTACGGCAAGGTCATCCTTGTCACCAACAACTACCATATGCCGCGTAGCTTGCTGGAGATGGGCCGCCTGCTCGACCGGGAAGAGCTCGACCCCTACCCCGTCGTCAACGCCAATCTCGAAAACGGCGGCTGGATTGTCAGGCCTGATGCGCTGAGAGTGTTGTTCACCGAATACAACAAGTATCTCGTGGCCCTGGCCCGCAGCGTGGTGCCGCATTATCCGGCCGACAGCGGCCCGGTGATGAACGCTTCGGCGGTCGGGCCGACCGGATCCAACTGAAGCAGGCCATCGAACGGCGTTTCCCTTTGCGCGCGTCTGGTGTAACCAGCACGGGCTTTCCTCACGGGCTCCTGGCGCATGCTCTACATCCGTTCGCTGGCGTTCAACTTCGCCTTCTACGTCAGCCTGATCGTCCAGATGATTCTCTGGAGCCCGCTCTATTTCCTGTCGCCGCGCCACAAGGCCTGGTTCGTGCCGCGATTCTGGTCGCGCAGCAGCCTCTGGCTCTATGAAAAGATCGCCGGTACGAAAAGCCGCATAGAAGGCACCGAAAACCTGCCGAAGGGCTCCTTCATCCTGGCGCCCAAGCACCAGTCGTTCTGGGACGCCATCGCGTTCTATCCCTATCTCGACGATCCTATCTACATCCTCAAGCGCGAGCTCACCTGGATCCCATTCTTCGGCTGGTACATCCAGAAGATGCGCATGATCCCGGTCGATCGCGGCAGCCGCGCCAGGGCGTTGAAGGCGGTGGTCACCGCGACCAAGGAGGAACTCGCGCGCAACCCGCGGCAGTTGATCATCTATCCCGAGGGCACCAGGCGCGCCCCAGGCGACGAGCCGGCCTACAAATACGGCATCGTCGAGCTTTACGCGCAGCTCGGCCTGCCCGTGGTGCCGGTGGCGCATGTCGCCGGCCTCTACTGGCCGCGCCGGAAGTTCCTGCGCCACCCCGGCACGATTCATGCACGCTTCCTGCCGCCGATCCCGCCCGGCCTCGGCAAGGACGAGTTCATGCGGCGGCTGATAAGCGAGACCGAGGCAGCGTGCGACGAATTGCTGGTCGAGGCTGCGCGGACCGACAGCCCGCCGCTTCCCCCGACCGCAGTGAAAAGGCTGCAGGAACTGGGTGCGTTGCCTCCTACGGCTTGACCCTTAGCCGCTTGCCTTGTCGAGCTCCTTGATGTCGGCCGCGGTGAGCTGAAGCGACGCCGCACGGACCAAGCTGTCTGTCTGTTCGATGGAGGTGGCGCTGGCGATCGGCGCGGTGACCCCTGGCCGCGCGATGATCCAGGCGAGCGCGACTTCCGCCTGGCTGGCGTTGTGGCGCGCCGACACCGCATCGAGCGCGGCAAGGATGCGCTTGCCGCGCTCGTCGAGATATTTGCCGATGCCGCCGCCGCGCGGGCTTTTGCCGAGATCGGCCTCGCTGCGGTACTTGCCTGAGAGAAAGCCCTTGGCGAGTGAGAAATAGGTTATGACGCCGATCTCCTCCTTCATGCAGAGATCGCGCAACGGCCCGTCGAAGCTCGACCGGTCGTAGAGATTGTATTCGGGCTGCAGCACCTCGTAGCGCGGCAACTTCCTCTGGCTCGCCACCTTGAGGGCCGCGTCGAGGCGGCCGGCATCGAGGTTGGAGGCGCCGATGTTGCGGACCTTGCCGGCCTTGAGCAGCTTGTCATAGGCGCTGAGCGTCTCGTCATAGGGAACGGTGTCGTCCGCCCAGTGCGAGAGATAGAGGTCGATCGCATCCACCTGCAGGCGTTTCAGCGAATCCTCCACGGCCTTGGCGATGTAGGCGGCGGAAAGGTCCTTCTTGCCCTGCCCCATGTCGGAGCCGACCTTGGTGATGACGACGATCTTGTCGCGATTGCCGCGGCTCTTCATCCATTTGCCGATGATGGTTTCCGATTCGCCGCCCTTGTTGCCGTCGACCCAGCGCGAATAGGAATCCGCGGTGTCGATGGCGTTGAGCCCCGCATCGACGAAACGGTCGAGAATCTCGAAGGAAGTCTTCTCGTCGGCGGTCCAGCCGAACACGTTGCCGCCCAGCACCAGCGGAGCGATCTCGAGGTCGGTTCTACCCAGGCGGCGTTTCTGCAAGGCACTTCTCCGTAGGTCTGTTCAGCGAGGCCGGTATGCGGCGCCGGAACCCTAGTCCG
Source organism: Pseudomonadota bacterium (assembly GCA_023428515.1). Next base: position 11,420 of record JAEYXI010000524.1, read on the forward strand.
CGGGACGACGGAGTTCAAATCACACGCCTGAACAATCCGCTCGCCGAAAAGTGACGCGACCTGTCACGAGACGCGCCGGCCGACATCCTCCAGCCAGTGATCGCGTATGCCGAGCGCCTTCAGATGGGCGATCGTGTTCAGCACATATTCCTCGTTTGGACCGGCCTGTCCGACCGCACCGGAGACGATCTGCGCGGCGACCGGCTCGTCGAGGCTGCCGGCATATTGCTCATGCGTCCTGTCGACGACATAGGCGACGGCCATGAGGTTCTCACCGCCTTCCAGCCGGATCGGCAGCATGCGCTCGAGATAGACGTTCGTCACGAGCTCACGAGCACGCAGATAGGCAAGGGCCTCGCCACGAAGCTCGTCCGGCACGCGGAAGGCGAGGCCGACGCACGAGCCGCCGCGATCGAGCCCGAGCACGAGGCCCGGCCTGTCGGGCGTGCCGCGATAGACATGCGACCAGACACAGAGCGAGCGGCGGAAGCCGTGCAGCCTGGCGCGGCGGGTCTCGGTATGCGCGAAACCCGGCCGCCACATCAACGAACCATAGCCAAAAACCCAAAAATCGCCCATATCGCCTAGCCAGTGTCGGATGCGCCGCCATGTGCGGCCCAGGAACGACTAGCGCAGGACGATCGAAAGGTTGAGCCTTTTCGCATTGGACCAGACGCAGAGACAGGGGGAGACGATGACAACGACAGAACAAAGGCCGCCGAATTACGGCCGACGCATCCTGTGGCTCGCCGTGTTTGTCGTCGTCCTGTTCGGCGGTTACAGCGCCGGCTGGTTCTACCTCGCCGACCGGCTGGTGGCGAGCACCAGGACAACGATCTCTGAGGCGAATAGCGATGGCGTGACGGTAGAATGCGACAATCCGGTCGCGCGCGGCTTTCCGTTCCGGCTCGGCATCTATTGCGACCGCATCGCCTATGCCGATGCCCAAGAGGCTTTGGGCCTGACCGCCGGGAACCTGAGGACAGCCGGACAGATCTACGACCCGGCGCGATTCATCGCCGAACTCGACGGCCCGGCCATGATCGCCACGCCGGTGAACGGCTCGCTGAAGGTCGACTGGGAAAAACTGCGCGCAAGCGTGCGCTGGGCAAGGCCGCTGCCGGAGCGCGTCTCGGTCGAGGGCGGCAATCTCGCAGCGAGCAGCGCGACCGGCACCCCGCTCCTGAGCATCGGCACCTTCGAGGCGCATATGCGGCCGAACGGCCAGGATCTCGACCTCGCGAGCAGCTTTGAAGGGCTGGCGCTCGATCCGGCGCTGATCGAGGGCAGAGCGCTGCCGCCCTTCTCCGGCGAGTCCGATATCACGATCAACGGCGGCGTCGATCTTCGCGGCGCAAGGCTGGAGGATTTGCGCGGCCGCTCGGGCACGATCCGCAACGCCGCGCTTTCCGTCGACGAAAAGTCGGGGGTGACGGTCAGCGGCACTTTCTCGTTCAGCGAGGACGGCCTTCTGGACGCCGACCTGAAGCTGACGGTGCGCGACCCCAACGGCCTGTCGGCGGTCCTGATGAAAGCGTTCCCGGAGAAGCGCAGGGATATACGCAACGTCACCTCGGCGCTGACCTTCATGGGCAACGACCCGACGCTGCCGCTGATGATCGAGCGCGGCGAGGCAAGGCTCACATTCTTCAAGCTCGGCGAGATACCGCCGATCTGAGCTAACTCTTCGGGTGTTCCACCGCCTGGCGGCCGAAGTCGGGCGAATCGATATCCTGGCCCGCCTCGATGATCGAGCGGCGGACAGCGCGGGTACGGGTGAAGAGATCGAACAGCTTGTCGCCCTCGCCCCAGCGGATCATCCGTTGCAGCGCCGCCAAATCTTCCGAGAAGCGCGCCAGCATTTCGAGGATGGCATCCTTGTTGTGCAGGCAGACATCGCGCCACATGGTCGGGTCGGAAGCCGCAAGGCGGGTGAAGTCGCGGAAACCGGAGGCTGAGTACTTGATCACCTCGGATTTGGTGACCGTCTCCAGGT
>JAEYXI010000539.1 GCA_023428515.1 Pseudomonadota bacterium
GGAGACTGCCTCGTCTACGTCCGTCAAGCCGACCAGTCGGTGAAGTTGCTCGAGCGGGCCATGCGCCTCAATCCCTATTATCCGGACGCCTATCTCTGGTATCTTGGCGATGCCTACTTTCAACTCGGCGAATATGAAAAAACCATAGAGACCCTGCAGAAGATGCGGGATGGGTCCGAGGGTCATCGACTCATGGCAGCGAGTTACGCCCATCTCGGAAACAGCCACGAGGCGGAGAAGCATGCCCATGCGCTGTTGGAGGTGCATCCGAACTTCAGCACCGCTCAATGGCGCAAGGTTCCGCCTCACAAATATCCTGAAGACACCGAGCAACTTATAGAGGGCCTGCGCAAGGCCGGGCTGAGGTAGAAATGCTTGCGAGGCACGGCTTGTTTGTACTCAAGCAGGAAGGAAAGTAGCCGACAAAGGGCGGCAAATCGTGATAAGGGTTACAAAGCCAAGAACCGCTGGGCAGGTTGGCGCTGGGGTAATAATGGGGCTGGGGAATGTTTCAAAGGAAGGCCGACCGCCGGGCTCCTTGTCCGTGATTGGCGCATCGTTCGTCGCGTCCTTCGCGTCGGCATCCCGCGCGAAGCTTGACGGCATCGCCCGCGGCGGCGGGCAAGGTCATCCCTACGTCCAGGCTCCAGGCGAGCAAGGCAAATGCCGCCCGGGAGATCGATCGACGTGAGAGATGACGTCATCACAGCGGTTGCCGCCGATAATGCGGAGCTTCCGTTATCCCCCGACGATATGGAAACGGAATTCCGCGTCGTGGTGCACAATGGCAACCGGCGCGGCATCAGGCTCGAGCATTTCTTCTGGACGGCTTTGAAGCGGGCTGCCCAGAGCCGCCGATCGACGCTCGGACGGATCGTCGAAGAGATTTCACAGGTGGCGCCGGAGACCGGCAATCTCACCTCGGCAATCCGCGTCGCATGCGCGCGCTGGCTGGCTGACGAAAACGCCGAATTGCGAAAAATTGCCTCTCTGCGAGCGGTAAACGCCCTGCTGCTGGCCTGTCCCTCGCCGGCCTTCGCCCTCTCCTCATCAAAGAAAATCCTCGCCTTCAACCCGGCCTTCCAGCATCTCGCGCGGCGTCAGTTGCCGACGCAGCAAAGCGAGGAGGGAAGGCACGGCCTCAAGCTTGCGCTCGACCTCAACGTCGCCGACATTTTCGCGCAGCTTTCCGCTCATCGCGATCGGCCGGTGGTGACGGGTTTCGTCATCGGCGTCGCGGACCGGCGCTATCGCGGCCAGTTGAACATCGTGCGCGCGGCGGCAAGCGAATCCGAGGTCCTGCTGGCTTTCGTCTTCAACGGCTAGGCCAGCCGCCGATTGCCCGGAGCTTTAGCTCATTATTAAGGCGGATCCTGCAATCTGCCGCTATGCGGGCTGCTCGGGTTGTCTTGACGATATTTCCGCTCACGCTGGTCGGCGCGATGGCCGCGGAGCGATTGGCGTTGCTTTGGCTGGGCGCCTATCCTGCCAACCCCGCGGCGTGGGAATTCTGGCTCAACGCGCACACGGCCTTCGGACGCATCTGGCAAACCTTCGAACCAGCCGTCGGCGGGGCGGTGCTGAGCCATTTGTCGGCGCTCTTACTGTTCGCCGCGATAGTCGTGGCGATGGCGTATTCGCGCAGATGGTCATCCTATTCGTTTCTGAGCAACCACGCCGCGTTGATCGTGGCGGTCGCATCTTCGATGCTGGGAACGCAGGCGAAAGTGTCGAGCCTCGCCGAGGAATTCGCCTCCCCCGGCGAATGGGCGGTGACATGGATGGCGCAATTCTCGTCCGCGCAGATCCTGATCCTGATCGGCGGCGCGGCCAGTTGCCTGCTCTGCCACATTGCTATTCTTCGACACCTGAGCGAACGTTCCGCTCCGGTGTCCCTGCGGATCAGGATGCTCCAACAAAACCTGTAGGGCACGCCACAGGTCTGGTGAAATACGCTTTCACGTAACCGGATATCCGCACCGTCGGCAGCGGATAGTAATTGACGGGGCACCACTGCCGCTTCGGCGATTGCCCCGCCGGCATGCAAGGCCCCGTCAACTCGATGATGCCGTCGTGATCAGGCGCGATGGCGCCGACCGCCTTCGATCGGTGCGTCTCCTGCGAGCGTATGTAGAGGACGTCCCAGAAATCCACGTTCACGACCTGCAGACAGCGCGGCTCTGAAAAAGCCGGTGAAGCCGCCGACCACAGCATGGCTGAAATGATTGCAACGCCGATCGCGCCTTTCCGACCGGACATCCGCTACTGCACTTTGCGGTAGTAGACTTTTCCCTCCGGGGACTGGATTCGTTCGTAGCTCGGCGGGGCCTCGGCGGCGCTTGCACGTGCGGTGCGCTTGGGCCGTGGCGTCACGTTTTCCGCGACAGGCAGCTCTTCGACCTCAGGAGCCGGATCCAGTATCGGCTGAGGTTCGATCTCCAATGCCTCCGCTTCCGCGGTCACAGCATCGTGGCCGGGAGACACTGCGTCCTCGTGGGGAGATACCGGAATCGTCGCCAGGCGCGTCGTTTCATCGCGCAATCCGCCGATCTCGCCCCGAAAATCGCTTTGCAGCATCTCGAGCCGGGCCTGGATGCCGGCGTTCATCCGGTCGAGCTGGCCGGCGACGCGATCTTCAAACGCCCTGAGTTCGCCGAGGCGGTTTTCGATCGCAGTGAGGTTGCGCGTCGAGCGGAAGGTGTAGACCGCAGCGGCGAGGTTGAGGAAGGTCAGCGTTCCCGCAGCAAGCAGGACGAGCACCGCAGGCGTAACGTAGCTCTTGGACTTGACGGGACGAGGCTCATCGATCCGGGGGATGGGAGTGTTCAGGATGGTCGTCATTCCACCACCACCTTGGCGCCGATTTTCACGCGTCCGTAGAGATCGAGGATGTCGGTATTGGTCTGCCTGAAGCACCCCGAAGTGCCGTCGAATCCGACACCGTCCGGATCGTTGGTCCCATGGATGCGGTAGAGCGTGTCCTTGCCGTGATCGTGCAGATAGAGCGCACGCGCTCCAAGCGGATTGTACGGACCTGACGGCACCATCTCAGGCAGTTCGGGCTGCCGGACGCGCATCTCTCGCGGCGGGCGCCATTCCGGCCATTCCTGCTTGGCGCCGACCTGGACGACGCCCGTCCAGCTGAAGCCTTCCCGTCCGACACTGATCCGATAGCGCAGCGCCCGGTTGGGAGCGACGACCAGGTAGAGTTCGTTGGCGTCCTTGCGGATGACGATCGTTCCCGCCTTCTCCTTGGTCCCGAACTCGACCTGCGTGCGGAAACTCGGACCCATGGCGGGAAGCTTTGGCCGCGACTTGGCGGCGACGAACATCGGCTGCAGCTCGAACGCGGAAACCGGCACGACGCCCATCGAAAGGGCGCATAGCGCGGCAACCGGCGACCAGCAGCGCCCGCTAGGAAGCATCTATCCGCTCCTCGAAAATGTGCTTGAGGTCGCGGTTGAATCTTGCCCGTCGATCGATCTCGCCGGGTAGCATCGCCCTGTTGAGCGCATCCGACATCAGGTCGGAATCAAACGACACCGCCTTGATGTGCTTGGCGGCGAATATCTTCTCCAGTTCGTTCTTCGAGAAATGGTTCCCGAACAACTTGCGCTTATGCTTGTTCGCAACGAGCGTCACGCTCGCCGCGTTGCCCTTCAGCTCACGGATCCTGCTGTAGAGCTTCTTGGCCTGTCGCAACGATGCGACATTGAGCTCGAAGACGAGGAATATCTCGTCACTCGTGGACAACACCGAGCTGTGCCAGGGCGTCTCCAGGTTGGGCAGGTCGACGATCACATTTTCGAAGCGATAGGCGATCAGGTCGAGCAGCTTGAGCACGAAATCGCGACCCATCGGCTCGAACGGCAGGCTCGGCCGCTCGAACGAGTAGATCGTGAAGCCGGGAGCCCGTGTCAGCTTGATCACGTCCATCAATTCCACGTCGAGCCGGTCGGGTTGGCCGACGATGCCCTCGATGTCGAACTGGTTGGACAGGTTCAGATATGCGCCGCAGTTGGCGCTCTGGAAATCGAGATCGACAAGGCACGTGCCCGCGGCATGTTGGGCGGATTTGTCGGCGATGTGCTTGGCTGCCGACAGCGCCAGCGTGGTCGCCCCTGCCCCGCCGCTCGCGGAAATGAACGTCGTCACCCTGCTGCGTGATGCATGGCTGCCGCTGTCGTGGAAGGTTACGGCATGGAGCAGGTCCTTGCTGTCCAGCGGCTTGTGCAGCCAGTCGGACGCGTTGATGCGCACCAGGTTGCGCATGCGGTCCGGGGCGAGTTCGCTCGACACCGCGATCAACGGAATCGACGACCAGCTCGCCCGCGCGGCCGAGATCGCCGGCTCGAGGAGAATCTGCCCGTCCCCGACGTCGAAGATGATCACGGTCGGCTTGGCATCAGCCGTCGCGCCCTGAAGGAAGGCGGCCGCGTCGGCCACTTGCACATCATAGATCGCCAGCGACTCGAGGCGCGTGGCGACCTCGCGGCGAAACTGCGGGTCGGACGAGTAGAGCGCCACTCTCTTGCGGCGTGTCGGGAGCACTTTTTGGTTCATCGCATTCATGGCGCCGTGCTTTTCATGTCTTCGCCGGTCACAGTGCTGAGCATGGACGGCATGGTGATATCGGTGAATCCGAGCAATCCGCTCAGGAAGAAAAAGCGGAAATTCACGTTCTGCAGGCTGACCGTGATGGTGGGTATCGGCCCGGCCAACCGAGTCTGATATCCGAGGCCCGAAGCCGAATATGTGACCGTCACATTCTCGCGGCGAAGGCCAGGGAAGAAATGGCACATGCCTGGTCGCTGGCTGCCCGCAATTGCGGGACAGGCATCGTCGTTGGTGACCGCCGTGTCACCCCGGAAAATCCGACTGAAATTGGCGGCATTGAAGCCTCCGCACGACCCGGTGGCGGTCGAGGTGCATACGAATGCCGCGAAATCATCCGGCTCCACGGGTGCGCCAGGGGTGTCGGTCGTCCCGGCATTCGTGAGGGCGGTCGCTACAGGGTCCGAGATGGAGGCCATACGAGCTCCCACCTGAACGGCTTTCGATGCGGCATTCCACTGGTAGAATGCATAGCCGAAATCGACAAAGCCCAAGGTGAGGATGAGGAGCAGGACCATCACGATGGTCATCTCGACCATCACGGCGCCGTTCTCTTCCTGGCGAAAACGCTGCAACATGATCAGAACCGGATCTGCCGTTCTTCGTGAACGCCATTGAGCGTGATTGGCGAGAGCCCGAGATAGCTCAACAATCCAACGCCCTCATATTCGAAGGTGCTGGACGCCCTGACGATGCACACTTGCGGCCTGACAGAACGGTATTGCGTCACTCCGCCGACGACGGCGTCGCGGCAGTCAGCCGGATTAGCGAGGTCGATAGTGACTCTCACCTCCTGCGAGCCGGTCACCCGGGCCTGCTCACCCACTGTGATACTGCCGTAAAGCGCGATGTTGCGGGCATTGGCCGCGCAGTCGATCGCTGCAAGGCCGTAGTCGGTATACATCTGCGCATTGCAGCGCGCGGCGTAGCGCGCGGCGTCTCGCAGTCCTGCCTCGATCAGCAGCTTCTTGTGTATGAGGTTGCCGAACTCGAACACGCCCGCCGACAGTGCCAGCATCAAAGGCGTGATCAGCGTCATCTCGACCAGGATCGCGCCACGCTCCTCCCTCCAGAAGCGCGTCGACAGGATGTGGAACAACCGGCGCACCGCGCACCTACCGGTAGAGCTGCGCTTCGTCGCGCAGGAAATTGTCGAGCGTTCCTCGTCCGCCGCGACCGGTTATGTCCACCAGCTCGACATAGATGTCCTTGTCGGTCTTGATTGGCTCGGTGATGAAGAAGCTGCCGAAAGCGCGCACCGGCACGTTGTCGGCTCGCCCGGTGAACTTGATGCCCGCAGCCTGGACCGCCGTGCAGTCGATGATCGCGCCATAGAGGATGCGGCGGTCGGGTAACGCAACGCCGGTGGAGCCGCAGATCGGCACCCCGGTCTCGGCGTTGGGCGCAGCGTCGCTCAGCAGGGAGTCACTGGTGTCGCCGTCGCCATTCGGATCGAGTTCATAACGATAGACTTCGTAGCGGGTGGGCTTTTCGCCGCCCCACGGCGCCGACGTATACGATCGCTTCGCGCCGCCAGGGCTATGATTGACCGTCCAGTAGGAATTCGCCGTGTCGTCGAAATCCCAATCGCCGGCGCCCATGCGGCCACCCATCATCGTGCAATTGCCGGCGATGTGGCAGGAGTCCCGCAGCAAACCCATGCCTTGGGCGGCGTTTGTCTCGAAGGTGGCCGCGTTGGCGCCGCCGCTGTTGCAGTTGATGTCCTTGAGGCCCATGCGGGTGTTCTGGGCAGGCGGCTCAGTGCTTCTGTAAGTCTTTGTCAGCCCGAACCGTGCGTTCAGCCCGTCCTTGACCGGTCCGGACATCTGGCCGGGCTCGGTGGAGACGCCCTCGCGCGAATAGCATCCCTGCGGCCGGGTGCTGGCGAGCATCTCTTCTATTGCCTTGGCGCCGTTGCCGACCGGCGACTGAAGGAAAGCGAAGTTGCCCGGTGAATAGAAGCCGTTCATGCGAAGCAGGATTTGCCGGCGGCGCAGCGCACGCGAGTTCGCCGCCTCCTCCAATGTCACGCCGCCTGTATCGGCCGTGTTCTCATACGGATTGCAGATGAACACCGGCGTGTAGTCGCAGACGCCGCTGGTGAATCCGGCAACCGCCTGGGCGCCGAAGCTCATGCTGTTGTCGGCACTGGCGCCGGTGAGAAAGGAAGCCGGAAACAGCGTCGAAAAATCCGTTGGGGTTACGATAACCTGGACGAAACGGGTTTCCTTCTGGCCAACGATGGGATCCGCATTGGCATAGTCTGCCTCTGTGATCGCTTCGTTGTCGTCAGGGAGCGGACCCTTCAGGAAGCACCAGGAGATGCTGCCGGCCGAATTGCAGCGGGCGCCGCCGCCGGGTTGGCCGCCGGTCAGCGTGCTGAAGCCGTCATCCGAGAAGGTCGAGACATTGTTGATCAACGTGGCCATCGCCCGCTCGGCCCGCGCCCAGGAATCGTTCGACCCATCAAGCTCCGCCGCCGCCGCGATCGCAAATGCATCCGCCGCCTTCTGCAGGTCGTTGTGCAGATTGTTGGCGCGGCTCATGTCGATCGCCAGCAGCGCGAAGCCGACGATCACCGGCAGCATGATGCTGACCAGGATGAGCGCTATGCCTCGCTCGTCTTTCCGGAACGCCCTTGCCAACCCCAGCATATCAACCACCCACTTCAGACCGGAGCCCCATCCGGCCGCCCGATTTCCCCTCAGTTCCCGCCGCCGTTCTCCATGCCTATGGTGAGGTTCACCGGCGGCGGAGCCGCGCCGGGCTGCATAGTCTTCCTGTATTTGTTGGTGACGGCGTCGGACGCGCGCTGTCCGTCGGTCGTGATGTCGGTATTCCTGGATGCCGGATTGAACGGATCCTTGGTCTGCAGCATCGAATTGTATTTCTGCGTGTCGCCGGCCGCCAGCGTGACCGTGTCGTAGCGGTTCAGATAGTCGGCGCAGCCCGCCAACATGCTTGCGGCGCAGAGAAGAAGGATCGCGCTATTTCTTGACATAGGTCATCTTGTCCTTCGAGCGCACGTCGAGCATGTGGCCATAGGGTCCGACCACGCCTTTGCCCTGCTCGTAGGCGCGCACCATGTCCTTGGTGACCTCGAGCTCGCCGAGCAGGAAATATTCGGGATCGTTGGTCGGCCGCGTCTTGTCGTGCGGCGTCGCCAGCTGCTCACCGGGTGCGGCCGGCCGTACCAGCCGCGGGGTCACGATGATGACGAGGTCGGTCTCGTTCTTGATGTAGCTCGAAGAACGGAAGAGCGCGCCCAGTACCGGTATCTGGCCGATCCAGGGAACCTGGCTCTGCAGCTTGCGATTGTTCGCCTGCAGCAGGCCGGCGATGGCAAAACTCTGGCCGTCGCGCAGCTCGACCGTGGTCGAGGCCTTGCGCGTTGTGAAGGCCGGGAGTTCCAGATTGTCCAGCCGGATGCTTTGCGTGGGATCGACCTCGCTCACCTCCGGATTGAGCCTAAGGTTGATCTTGCTGTCGTCGAGCACGACCGGCGTGAAATTGAGCTTCACGCCATACTCCTTGTACTCGACGGTGATCGTACCGGTCGCACCGTCGGCGCTGTCCTGGGCCACCGGGACCGGCACCTCGCCGCCGGCCAGGAAGCTGGCGGTCTCACCCGAGAGCGCAGTCAGGTTGGGTTCGGCGAGACGACGGGCGAGGCGCTTGTCCTCCAGCGCGCGGATGATCACGTCGACATCGACACCCTTGTCGAGCACGTTGGCGATGACGGTCGCGAAGGGCGCGTTGCCGGTGGCGAAGATTCCTCCGGCCTTGATGATGCCGTCGACAACGCTGACGCCGTCGCCGATGACACCCCCGCCATTTCCGCTGTGATTGCGATACGCCCAGGACACGCCAACCTCGCGCCCGGCATTCCGCGATACTTCCAGCACCCTGACCGCGAGGTTCACCTGCTGGCTGTCCTCGACGGTCACCGAGTTGATGACGGCGTCTGAACCATATTGCTGCGCGACCTCGAGGATCGCCGCCAGCGTCGCGCCGTCCTTGACGCGCCCGCCGAGCCTGACCCTACCGTTGACCGAGCCGACGGTGACGCGCGATTTCGGCGCCACCTGCCTGATCGCCGTCGCCATGTCGTCGACGTCGACGCCGGACTCGATCTCCAGCACGCCAAGCGATCGCTTGTCCTCGGAGAAGAGGTTGACCGTCGTGGTGCCGGCGCCCCTAGCGATGACGTAGAGAACGCGGTCGGTCATCGGCTGCGCGTCAGCGATCTTGGCGTCGGCCACGACAATGTCGCCGAGATTGCGGTTGAGCTCGACGGTCACCGACTGCGACACCGGGATGAACAGCCGGTGCACTTTTGGCGTGGACACGTCGATCTTGCGGTCGGCAGCCGATGCGCCCGACACCCATGCAAGCACCGACAGGATGCAGGCAAGCACCACAGCGCCTTGTCTCAAGGCCATTTTGCAACCCCTGCCCGCATCCATGCCAGCCCCCAAGCTAGACGTGTATTCGCCGTTATCTCATCCGCGGGACGTCGTAGACTTCCCGCTCGACACCCCTGTAGACGCCGATGCTCGCGCGCGCCGGCGGTTCCGCCGCGACGACCTCGACCACCGGCTCCGGCGCGACGGGCTCGACCCGCTCGACGACAGTCGCGCCCTGCGCTGCCGCGACCAGATCCGCCGTCGTCACGCGGCCTGTATCCTCGCCCTTGTCGGAAGCGACCTCGCGCAGCGCCAGCGACAGTTGGCCGATGCCGGCGGCGAGCGTCAGCTTCTGCGCGTCCTTGGTCGAGACTTCGAGCGTGACGGCCTTGGCGACTGTCGGATTTTCCTTGCTCTCGTCGGCCACCTGGTCGATGGCGAGCACCTTCACGCCCTGCAGCAGCACGTCGACGAAGGCCTCGTCGCCGCCCTGCACGTTGCGGACGTTGCGCGAAAGAAGAATGTCGACGCGGTCGCCCGGCAGCACGAAGCCGGCGACGCCGAGCACGTCGTTGACGCGAATGGATACGGCCTTCATGCCCTCGGTCAGCACGGCCGACAGCGTCGCGCGCTGGCCGGGTCCGGTGATCTTCGAGGTAAGCACGGGCTCGTTGACGCCGATCGGCGTCAGCACCTGCCGCTGCCCGTCGCCTGCCAGCGCATCGGCGCGGGTCTTGAAGGCGCCGGCCAGCAGCGCGCCGGAAGGCCATGGAATTTCACGGAGATTGTCCGTCGTCAGCGTGTCGCCGAACTTCAGCGCGTCCCGCGCAACGACGATGGTATCCTGCGGCGCCTCGGGCGTCGCAGCCACAGCGCTCCGCTGGTCAGCCAGCCACATATTGGCAAGCAGCATCGCCAGCACGCCGAACACGGCGGCTAGGACGATCATGATGATTGTATTGGCACGCATCCCCAGCCCCTCGGGCGGCCACACTCTATGGGTTCTCCGGACCTGGGCAGAAACCCAGGCCCGGAACTTTAGGTCACGCTATCAGGTCGCCGGCGGTGCGCCCTGGCCCTGCAATTCGTCCCTCAGCTCGGTCCACTGACCTTCGACCCAGAGTCCAACAGTTACGATGATGGCTATCACAGACGCAGTGATGATGCCGATCAAGATCGAATATTCCACCATCGCTGCTCCGTCTTCTTCGCGACGGAACCGATTTGCCATTTCGAGAACTTTACGCATGTCCATTCCCCTTTCACCCACGTGAACACAGACGAGCGACCTGCTCGCCGTGGGGAAAATCGTGTTCGATCTCTTCATGTCGAGTCAACGAATTAACGCTTAATTAATCTTTGCATGCCGCAGGACAGGCCGCTTACGACGAGACACTAAATCTCCACAACTGTTTGTTATACATACGTTATTTTCGATCTTAACCAAAATGCCACAATCGGCGATTGTTTTAACATGATAAAATCAATCTTCTTTTTTATACATATATCTGGATATAAAAAATAACCTGAATTTCAAGTATAGCTTTTAATTGTAGAATTTTAGGCGAAGAAAAAACAGCACACTACAGAATAAAATCCACGGCGGCGTTAACTGTAAGGTTAATGAATTCTTGCGATTACGCCCAAAATGCGTGAGGCTGGAATCAGCGAGGTGCGTCTGGGGTGGGCGGCGCGTGTTTGGACGATTTACGAAGAGCCAGGTGGATGTGCGGGTCGAGCCGTCGGTCGAAGTCGTGCCGGTCGCGCCGCATCTCGAACTCAAGGAAGAGGTCGTCGAGGACACCTTCCTCCATCTCAAGGTCGATTTGCACCGGCACCTGATCGACCGGTTCAACCTCGCCGTACTGGAGACCGCTTCCCGCGAAGAGATCCTTCAGGAGATCCGTCCCATCGTGCGCGACTTCGTGCGGACGGCCAATGTTGCGATCAACGCCCGCGAGCTCGACCAGCTGACCACCGACACAGCGGACGAGATGCTGGGGCTCGGCCCGATCGAGCCGCTGCTCAAGGATGATTCGATCGCAGACATACTGATCAACACGCACAGGCGCGTCTTCGTGGAGCGGCGTGGCATGCTGGAGGAAACCGGTATCCGGTTCCGCGACGAGGCGCATCTGCTCAGGGTCATCAACAGGATCGTCGCGGCGGTCGGCCGGCGCGTCGACGAGTCGGCGCCGATGGTCGATGCGCGCCTTGCCGACGGCTCGCGCGTCAACGTCGCGGTCCGGCCGGTATCGATCGACGGTCCCCTCGTCTCTATCCGCAAATTCTCCCGCCGGCCTTATTCGCTGGAGCGTCTGGTCGAGTTCAACTCGATCCGCCCGGCGATGATCGATCTCATGCGCATCGCGGTGCAGTCGAAGAAGTCGATCCTAGTCTCGGGCGGCACCGGCAGCGGCAAGACAACGCTGCTCAACGCGCTTTCCAACTACATTTCATCGCGGGAACGGCTGCTCACCATCGAGGACGCGGCGGAACTGCAATTGCAGCAGCCGCATGTCGGCCGCCTGGAAACGCGCCCGCCGAATGTCGAGGGTAAAGGCGAGGTCCGCCAGCGCGAGCTTGTGAAGAATGCGCTGCGCATGCGCCCCGACCGCATCATCGTCGGCGAGGTGCGCGGCGAGGAAGCCTTCGACATGCTGCAGGCGATGAACACCGGCCACGAAGGCTCGATGACGACGATCCACGCCAACACGCCGCGCGATGCGCTCTCGCGCCTGGAACAGATGGTCGGAATGGCCGGCACGGCGATGTCGCAGGAATCCATCCGCGCACAGATCGCATCGGCCATCGATATCATAGTGCAGACGCAGCGCCTCTCCGACGGCGGGCGGCGCGTCATCTCCATCTCCGAACTGACCGGAATGGAAGGTAATGTGATCCAGTTGCAGGAAATCTATCATTTCATCCGCCGCGACGTGCAGCAGGACGGCACGGTGGTCGGCGAGTTCCGCGCGACCGGCGTGCGCCCGCGTTTCGCCCAGGAAGCGGCGACGCTCGGACTGCATTTCGCCAAGGACGCCTTCAATCCTCAGGTCGCACTCTGATGCTGACCGGTCAGACCCTCTTCTACCTGATCCTGGCCCTCGCGGCGGCATCGGCCATCCTTGCCATCGAGGCGGCATACCTTGCCTATTCGAGGCGGCGTGCCAAGGCCGGGACGATCAACCACCGCCTGAAGCTGCTGGCCGAGCAGGCGCCCGCGGAGAAGACGCTGCAGAACCTGCTGCAGGAACGCGGACTGACCGCCGACGGCGATTTCGCGTTCGGGATCTTGTGGCTGAACCAGCTCTACACGCAGTCGGGGGTCACCGGCAGTCCGATGGCGTTCGGACTGGTCTTTGCCGCGGCTGGCGCCTTGATTGCCGTGGGTATGCGCGCCCTGCTCGCGTTCTCCCTGCCTCCGGTACTCGTGATCTTCATTGTCGTCGCCGTCGTCTTTCCGTTGCTCTGGCTTCGGCGTGCCCGCAACAAACGCATAGCGAAGTTCGAAGGCCAGCTTCCCGATGCGCTCGATATGATTGTTCGGTCCTTGCGGGCCGGTCATCCAGCACCTGTCGCTATGGCGCTCGTCGCGCGCGAAATGCCCGACCCGATCGGCACGGAGTTCGGCATCGTCTCCGATGAGATCACCTTCGGCCTTAGCGTGGAGCAGGCCGTGCGAAAGCTCTCCGAGCGCGTAGGCTTCGAGGGGCTGCATCTCCTGTCGGTATCATTGTCGATCCAGTCGAAGACGGGCGGTAATCTCACGGAGATTCTTGCCGGACTCTCCAAGGTGCTCCGCGAGCGGCGCAAGCTTCGCCTGAAGATCCGCTCGCTGTCGGCCGAAGGTCGGCTGTCGGCGATCATGATCTCGCTTTTCCCTATCGTGATGTTCGGCGTGCTCGCGTTGATTGCACCTAGCTACTACGGCGACGTCTGGCACAATCCCATTATCACGCCGATCTTCACCATCTTCGGCGCCTGGGCGTTGCTCGGCGACTACATCATGTACCGCATGGTCAATTTCGACTTCTAGGATGGTCAAGATAGACGCGCTCTCCTCATTTCTAGGCTCTGGAGTTCTGTTCTCGGTAGCCATTTTCAGCGCAGCGGCGCTCATGTTCGCTGCGTTCGGCATGGTCATGCTGCCGGTGATCCAGACGCGCCGTCAGATCGCCGAGCAGCTTCACGCCCAGGGCTTCAAGAACCGTCGCTCGCTCGACGCTCAAACCGAGCTCACCAGGATCGCCGCGCGCCGTCCGGTCGACGCCTATTTCAAGGCGCTCGAGAAAGAGGCGGGGCAGCCCGACGCGCTCGAGGCCAAGCTGTTCCGCGCCGGCTTCCACCACCAGAGCGCGCCCGCTTTCTATACCTTGATCCGCATCGGATCCGTCGCCGTCGGGTTCCTCGCCGCGTATCTCTTGCTGTCGCGCCTGCTGCCGCCGCAACTGCCGGGCTTCCTGCCGTTTGCCGGCGCTTTCATGTTCGGCCTCGCCTGCATCGTCATTCCGAGCATCGCGCTCGATCGCTTCGAGAACGCCCAGAAGCAGCAATACCGCCGCGGCTTTCCCGACTTCATGGACATGATGCTGACCTGCGCCGACGCCGGCATGAGCCTGGAAGCCTCGGTCGAGCGCGTGAGCAACGAGCTCGCCGGCACGCACAAGGCGCTGGGGATACAGCTCGCGATCATGACGTTGCAGATGCGCGCGGGAAAACCGCTGCGGGAAGCATTGCGCGAACTGGCGGACCGTATCGGCATCGACGAGGCGCGTTCGCTCGCGGTGCTGTTCCGGCAGTCCGAAGAGCTTGGCACCAGCCTGACCGAAGCGCTGCGCGTCTATTCCGACGAGATGCGCACGCAGCGCGTCTTGCGGGCGGAAGAGAAGGCCAATGCGCTTCCGGTGAAGATGGTTCTGCCGTTGGGACTGTGTGTGTTCCCGGTCGTCCTGATGATCGTGATGCTGCCTGTGATCATCCGGATGAAGGGTGTGTTCTTCTAAATAGCGAGGGGATGTGGTGGGATGAAATCGGGAACGTGGGACTTCCCCCAAAGAGCCGGGCCGGCGCCGACCCGGCTCTGGCTCGCAGCGATGCTCTTGACCGTCGCCCTTGCCGGATGCCAGTCGGCGGGCACGGACGACGGCATTATCCGCACCAACGAGCCGAGCCCTTCGGAACTCACCGCGTTCGGCGATACGTTCAAGGGGCTGCAGACTGTCGCGCCCGTCGAATATTATGCGTCGGACCAGGCCGTCGCCGAGGCGAAGAACCAGTTCCGCTCGGAGAACTACGGCAACTCGGGGGCGCTGTTCTACAAGGCCGTGCAACTGGCGCCCAATGACGGCGTCGCCTGGCTGGGGCTCGCGGCCTCCTGCGATCGCATCGGGCGGTTCGACCTCTCCGACAAGGCATATCGCCAGGCCGTCCGCTATCTCGGGGCGACGCCTGAGTACTACAACAATCTGGGCTATTCGTACCTGCTGCGCGGCAAGCTCCAGGACGCCAGGCGCAACTTCCTGAAGGCCTATGAGATCGCGCCCAACGACCCGACGGTGAAGAACAACCTGGAACTGCTCTCCTCCAGCGTGAACAACATCGAGCGCTAGATGCTGATAGTCGTCCTGATCGCCTTGAAGCTCGCGCTCATCGCCTATCTCGGTAAGATCGGTCTTGTCGATTTCAGGGAGCAGAAGATCCGCAACGACGACGTCCTCGCGGTGCTCGGTCTCGGCGTCGCCGCGACCGTGGTGAGCTGGTTTGGCGGCGAGGATGCCTGGATCGCCGGCCTAGGCATAGTCGCGGCACTCGTCCTCTTCTGCCTGCTGATCCCGTTCTGGCTGATGGGAAAGGTCGGCGCGGGCGACGTGAAGTTCCTGGCGGTCTCGCCCATCCTGACCGGCGGCGGCGACCTTCTTCTGTTTTCCTTGGTGCTGCTGGTTACGGCCGCCATGACGGCGTTCATCATCAAGAACCCGATCCTCCTCCCGGAAGGCGTGTTCCGCCGCTACGTCCAGTTTTTCGATCGCAAGCAGGTGGTTCCGTTCGGCGTGCCGATTTCCGCCAGCCTGATCGTCGTCCTGGCGGTGCAGATCATGCGCGCCGGATCGGCAATGATCTAGCAGCCGCCAAACAAATCCGGTCTATCTCGGCATGCAGTGATGCCAGAAGCATCCTGGAAGTGGTGGCCCGGCCGCGTGTCATCGGGGTGGGGGGCGTCGGCCGGGCCATGCCGGGCCGTCTCTCTCCCAGCATGATTAGAATCCGCTCAATTCTGTTAAATGCAATGCATAGCTGGATATTATTTAAATGGTGAGAACCGCTCACCTTTTGAGTTACACAACAATTATATAAACATCTATGTGTTGACTGCAAATTCCTTTGAAAGCTCAAGCTCCAGTCAGTCGACGCAGCCGGGCCAGATCGGCCCTGGTCGCCGGGCGATTGACGATAGTGCGGCCTCGGTTGTCTTTCAGGTGATAACGGCCGCCACTCATTATTTCCTCAAATCCATTCCTGTGACGCACACGAAGCGACGCCCTGGCCGGGCTCATGGTCGCGGGGGTTGTTGCCAGGCTCGGAGCGGAGACATTGGAGTTTTCGGTCGAGGTAGCTGTCGAGCTGTCGTCGCCTACCCCAGTTCCCTTGGTGCCGCTGTTGCCCTTTCCTTTTCCGCTATTCCCGTTACCGCTGTTGCCGTTGCCGCTGTTGCCGTTACCACTGTTGCCGTTGCCGCTGTTGCCG
>JAEYXI010000547.1 GCA_023428515.1 Pseudomonadota bacterium
CACACAGCCACGACGCGGACGCCGCCGCGGCAAAACTCATGGAACGGCGCGGGCATGCCCAGCCGCCGGTGGACTGCGTCCAGTCGTTCAGGCGCCACCAAGAAATCATGGTTGCCCGGCAGCAGCACGTTTTCGTGGCGAAGCGCATCATAGACCGACAGAACCGCGTCATAGCTTTCCCAGTCGCGGTCGATCAGATCGCCGAGCGTCACCACGAAGGACAGTTCCTCGCCGTTCAGCACATCGATTGCCTGCTTCAGCTTGGCGAGGCTGTTGCGATAATGGCGGTCGAGCTCGACCCATGGCTCGGCATCGGCATATTGCGGATCGGCAATGACGCCGAAGCGGAGAAGCAGTGTTTCGTGCGGCATCTGGCAACGACAATCGTGAAGGTCCTGGATGTTTATCCCTTTAATCGGGCGAATTTAACATCCGTGTGACCGTCGGCACCCCAAGCCGCGCGAGGACAGGTGCTGCGGCACCAACGGGGCCGAAACCCGCCCATCCGCAGGGCGCGACAAATATAGATGAAGTTTTACAGCGAGATGCCTGCCGCAGGTAAAGATTCCCGTGGAGCAACTAGGAGCGACTCACTTGTGCCTGTAGGGTGCGGCGGATTTTTTTGCTGGGGAGTGGAAAATGCGTTTCATGCCATGGGTAGGGATGGCGGCCGTTCTGATGTCGCTTGCCTCCTGCAATACTATGTCGAAGGAAGAATGCCGGGTCGCGGACTGGAGGGTAGTGGGCGATACCGACGGCGCCGCCGGACACAATCCGCAGAGCCGGTTTGCCGATCACGTGAAATCTTGCGCCAAGAGCGGGGCGACCCCGGACCAGACCCTGTGGTACGAGGGCTATCAGAGCGGCATCACCCGCTACTGCACTCCCCTAAGCGGCTCCACCAACGGCGAGGCCGGCCGCGCGTACCACAATGTCTGCTCGCCACAGCTGGAGCCAGGCTTCATGCGCGGATACGGCCTCGGCAAGCGGGTCTACGACCTTCGCTCGCGAATCGCCTCGCTGCGATCCGACATGAATTCGCGCGAATCGGAAATCGAGCGCCTCTACGACGACATGAAGAAGGCCGACGACAAGGCACGCCGCCGCATGCGTGACCGGATCGACGATCTCGACCGGGACAGGCGCCGCCTGCGGCGGGAGGCTGACGATCTCGGCTATGAGCTGAGCAATGCCGAACGGGATCTCGAGTTCTTCCGCAGCAGTCCGAACGCCCGGCTGTCGCCTCCCGGATACTGAAGACGCAAATTGCGGGCAAAAAAGAAGGGCTCCAGCCGAAGCTGGAGCCCTTTCCCTTGAGGTGTCGCGGCGAGCGCCTACTTCGTGGCTGCTTCGTAGCGCTCGAGCACGTAGTCCCAGTTGATCAGGCTGTCGAGGAAGGCCTCGAGATACTTCGGACGCGCATTGCGGTAGTCGATGTAATAGGAGTGCTCCCAGACGTCGACGCCGAGGATCGGGTCGCCACCGTGGACCAGCGGGTTTTCGCCGTTCGGGGTCTTGGAGATAACGAGCTTGCCATCCTTGACGGATACCCAGGCCCAGCCCGAGCCGAACTGGGTGGTGCCGGCGGCAATGAAATCCGCCTTGAACTTCTCATAGCCGCCCAGATCGCTGTCGATCGCCGCCTGCAGCTTGCCCGGCAGGGAGGTGCCGCCGCCACCCTTCTTCATCCACTTCCAGAAATGAATGTGGTTGTAATGCTGGGCAGCATTGTTGAAGAGGGTCTGGTGGGTTCCGAAGGACTTTTTCACGACCTCTTCGACCGGAAGGTCAGCCATGCCGGCTTCGGCGGCCAGCTTGTTGCCCGTGTCGACATAGGCCTTGTGATGCTTGTCGTGATGGTACTCCAGCGTTTCCTTCGACATGAACGGCTGCAGGGCTTCGTAATCGTAGGGGAGTTCTGGAAGTTCGAAAGCCATCGTCTTGCTCCTTTTTCGGCAAACACCTGAATAAGCGTCGTGCGGGAACATAGGAGTCCGGCGTCCAAGAGGCAACGGCGAACTTGCCAAAAAGCAAGCGTCACGCGCCAAGAACGTTCCGCATTTCCAGATTAGAAGGAAGAAGTCTGACATCCGATTCGGAGACCACTTCATGAAGCTTCAGCTGCTGATTGCCACAGCCCTCGCCTGCGCCGGCTGGAACGTCGCAACGGCGTCGTCCGACGACGCCTGGGCCGAGTTCGCAAAGGAGGTCGAGACCAGGTGCCTTGCCGCCGTCGGCGACACGATCGAGGCGCCGAGGGCGGTGGTCGATCCCTTCGGAAGCGAGAAATTCGGGCTCGCGCTAGTCACCGGCAAGGCGAAAGGCGCTGGCGTCGATATCACGCATATCTGCGTCATGGACAAGCAGACCAAGGCGGTCGAGCTCGGCAGCGAGCTCGGCGCCGAAAAGCTGACGATCGAAATCCCCCGCTAGATCATCCAGCCCGCAGGGATCCGCTTTCGGGAACCTTCCCGGAGTGCGAGAATTGAAGCGACCACAACGGCCAAGAGGAGCCAGCATGTCGCTCGACTTCCTGACCTACGACTTCCTGACATTCATGCTGATCGGCTTCCTGGCCCAGATCGTCGATGGCGCGCTCGGCATGGCTTTCGGCGTGCTCGCCACGACGAGCCTGCTTGCGGTCGGGGTCCCGCCGGCAGTCGCAAGCGCCATGACCCATGTGACGGAATGCTTCACCACGGCCGCCTCCGGGCTTTCGCATCTCTATCACCGCAATGTCGACTGGCGCCTCGTCGTGCGGCTCGCGCCAGCCGGCATGATCGGTGGCGCGCTCGGAGCCTATGTCCTTTCCAGTATCGACGCAGAGGCGGTCGCCCCGCTGGTTTCGGCCTACCTGATCGCGATCGGCCTCTTCATTCTCTACAAGGCGTTCCGGCCGAAATGGCCGCGCGACGTGCGCGACTGGATCGTGCCTTACGTGGGCGCTGCCGGCGGTCTGCTCGATGCGATGGGCGGCGGGGGATGGGGGCCGATCGTGACGAGCACCCTCCTGGGGCGCGGCCATGAGGCAAAGAAGGTGATCGGCTCCACCAATCTGACCGAGTTTTCCGTGACGATGGAGATATCGGCGACCTTCATCCTGGCGCTCGGCTGGTCGGAGCTTTCCTCGGCCATCGGGCTCATCGTCGGCGGCGT
>JAEYXI010000584.1 GCA_023428515.1 Pseudomonadota bacterium
TGGTAGTGGTCCTGCAGATTTGCGCCGACACCGGGCAGGGCCGAAACGACGGGAATGCCCAGCGGCTGCAGCACACCGGGATCGCCGATGCCGGAAAGCTGCAGGAGTTGCGGCGACTGGATCGCGCCGGCCGACAGGATCACCTCGCCTGCGTCGGCGGCGTGGGTTTGGCCATCCTTGATATAGTCGATGCCTATCGCTCTGCGCCCCGCGAAGCGGACGCGGCCGACAAGCCCGCCGGTCATAAGCGTAAGATTCTTTCGCGTCACTGCTGGAGCGAGGAAAGCCGTCGCAGCGCTGTCACGCCAGCGGCGCGAAATGCTGAGCTGATAGCTGCCGACGCCGTAGGTGGTTTCCCCGTTGAAATCCTCATTGGCCGGCAGACCAAATTCCTGCGCGGCCGACACCCATGCGCGGCAGGCGGGGTGGTCGTTGCGCAATGTCGAAACATGCAATTCCCCGTGCGCGCCACGATATTGGCCTTCCGGACCATTGAATGTCTCTATCCGACGGAAAGACGGCAGCACGTCGCGGTAGCTCCACCCGTCCGCTCCCTGCGCCGCCCAATCGTCGAAATCCTGATGTTGG
Source organism: Pseudomonadota bacterium (assembly GCA_023428515.1). Next base: position 589 of record JAEYXI010000584.1, read on the forward strand.
CCACGAATGAAGATCAGACCGTTGATCGAACTCGATCCGCCGACAATACGTCCTCGCGGCCAGACGATCGCGCGGCCAGCCGTTCCGTCAGAGGGCTCAGTGGGGAACAGGCGTGAGAACCGCTCGTCATAGATGGTTCGGAAATAACCGACCGGCAGTCGAATCCAGAAATTGCGGTCCGATCCGCCGGCCTCGATCAACAGGACGCGCCGCGCCGGGTCTGCCGAGAGCCGGTTGGCCAGTACGCAGCCGGCCGAGCCGGCCCCCACGATGATCGTGTCGTAGGAGCCGGGCATGATCAGGCTTTGGTCGCGTCCAGGAAGACGGTTGGATCGAAATAGTCCTTCGCTGCGACAGGGCTCGCTATGTTCCCTGTCTTTGCGAAGAAATCAGTGACCTGCTGCAGCCATCCGGTCAGCGTGCCGTCTTCATACAGCTTGCGCCATTCGGCGACCGGGAAAGCCTTCTCCGCTGCGTATTGTTCCTTCAGATCGGCAAGCGGCACCTGCTCGTAATGCGCCTTCTGAAGGACATCGAGCGCCTCGTCGCTCTTGCCGGTCAGGAACTCGTTTCCTTCCGCCCAGGCCTGGACTAGCCGGGTAAGCGCATCGCGGTTGCCCGAATGGAACTGCTCGGTCGTGGCCCACCCCGAAACAATGGCCGCCTTGGGGTAGAAGGCGGATGCATCGACCAGCATCTTTGCTCCGGGCACCTTGTCGCGCACCGTGATGTTGAATGGAATCCACAATGCTACCGCCGGTACGGCGCCGGAGACAAAGGACGTCACGGCATCCGGCATCCGCTGGTTGAGGAGTTCGATGTCCGACGGCTGCAGACCGTTCTCCCTCAGCGTGGTGTCGAGGAACACATGCGCCGTGGTCCCGGCCGTGGTCGCAACCTTCTTGCCCTTGAGGTCGGCAAGCGACTTGATGCCCTGATCCTCACGAACCCAAAGTTGGGCCGTGGCGAATTCAACGGCATTGGCAAGGAACATCTTGCCCTGCCCGCGAGCCGGGAAGTTGGAAATGACCGCGCCGGTCGACAGCACGTCGACGCTGCCGCCGATCATCGCCTGGAACAATTCCAGACCGGTCTGGAATTGCCGGAATTCGGGCTCGATGCCGTGTGTCGCATAGGCCTTGAGATGATCGGCCAGCCACATCTGCCCGTCGACCGCCAATGTATGAAGGTAGCCGATACGCACTTTCGTAGGCCCCTGGGCAAGCGCCGGCATGCCGAGGGCCGCAGCCCCGGCCAGAACAGCCGCGCCTTTGAGGATGGTTCTGCGTTGGATGCCCGTCATGTTCTTCTCCCTTGCTGTCACGACGAAAGCCGCGTCTGATGCGCATATTCCTGCATCACCAGATCGCGGATATAGGCCCGCAACTCGCCGAAATCGCTGCGTTCGTGCAGGTCGGTAGTGCGAGGATAGGGGAAGGGTACATCGATGATCTCTCGCACCCGCGTCGGACGCGCGGTGAGCACGATGATGCGTGACGAAAGATAGATCGCTTCTTCGACCGAATGGGTGATGAGCATTACCGTTTTCTGCTCGGCTTCCTGTGCCTCGAGCAGCAAATCCTGCATGGCGCTGCGGGTTTGCGCGTCGAGGGCGCCGAATGGCTCGTCCATCAGAAGGAATTGCGGACGCACGGCATAGGCTCGCGCCAGAGCGAGCCGTTGGCGCATCCCTCCGGAAAGCGTCTTTGGCCAAGCATCGGCGAAGGCCGAGAGCCCCATCAGGTCCATGTAGCGTCGGCTGACCGCATGGCGCGTCGAAGCGTCTGCCTTGTTGGCGGCCAGGGTCAATCCGAACTCGATGTTCTGCCTGACGGTGAGCCAGGGGAAGACGCCGTGTTCCTGAAACATCACGCCGCGATCGGGACCCGGTCCGGTTATCGGTACGCCATCCAGCTTTACAGTGCCCGAAGTAGGCTTGGTGAAACCTGCCGCCATGTTGAGCATGGTCGTCTTGCCGCAGCCGGACGGACCTATAAGCGACAGGAATTCGCCGTCGTTGACACTATAGCTGACATCGTCTGCCACCTTGAGCGGGCCGCCGGCGGTATCGAACGAAACCGATACATGCTCGAACTCGAGTCGTGGCCTGCCGGTCATGCGATCCGGTCCTGCCAGCTGAGGAAGCGCCGCGCGAAAGCGCGCAACGCGAAATCCATGAACAGCGCGATAAAGCCGATGCAGATGATGCCGGCATAGATCGTGTCGATCTGGAAGAACGCCCCCGCATCCTGGATCAGAGCTCCGAGGCCCTGTTGCGCCGCAATCAGTTCCGACGCGACCAGCGTTGCCCAGGCGACGCCGAGAGCAACGCGCAGTGCGGTTATGATGTGCGGCACTGCATAGGGGACGATCACCTTCCGGAAGATTTCCATGTCGGTTGCACCGAGCGTCTGGGCAACTCGGATATAGACCGGGCTGATCTGGCCGATCCCCTCGTACATGACGATGACGCCGGCAAAGAACGCGGCGTAGAAGAGGATGACGTTCTTGGCCATCTCGTCGACGCCGAAATAGATGATGACCAACGGAATGAGCGCGATCGGCGGCAGCGCGCGGAAGAAGTTGATCAACGGGTCGACGGCGGTTCTTACGGAAGGATACCAGCCGATCAGGAAACCGACCGGAAGCGCCAGCGCCACGCCGGCGAGAACGCCGATCAGCACGCGACGTGTCGACATGACGATATCCATCGGCAGTCGCGTCTGCGCCAGCTCAACCAGTTTCGTTCCGACCGCGTAGGGCGAGGGCACCAAAGCCGGGTTTATGAGGCCGCTGTGGTGAACGGCATACCAGAGAGCGAGAATCCCCAGCCACGGCACAAGCTGCAGAAATGCCCGTCTCAAAGTATCCTCCCAGGTCCTTTGTGCTTGCTTTTTGGCCTGCGCTTCTGAAACATACTATACTTAGGACGTTTGATGACAAGCATGCAAAATTCCACGCATCAGCTCTTCGGCGCGACGGGCATTCCGTTGTATGTCCAGTTGGCGGAATTGCTGCGCAATCGTGTCCGAAAGGGCGTCTGGCAACCCGGCGCGCTCGTGCCGGCAATTCCAGCGCTGATGCGCGAGTTCGACGTTGCCCGAGTGACGGTGCGTCAGGCCATTGCGCTGCTGCGGGCGGAAGGCCTGCTGTCTCCGCAGCGCGGGCGGGGCACATTCGTGACGGAGGCCGCCGGACTTCAACGGGGGTTGCGTCTCAGCACGACGCTTGACGAACTGGTCGAGCTTTACCGGGGCGATCAGCCCGAGCATTCGACACTGGCGAGTGGGGTTGCGCCGCTGCCAGTCGTCGGCGAACCGGCAATCACCGCTCATGCATATTATCACATGCGCCGCGTGCATTCTCGCGGTGGGGAGCGATATTGCGTCATCTCGATCTATATCGACCAGCGTATCCACGAGCGCGCGCCGCAGCGCTTCCAGGAAGAGTTGATCCTGCCGGTCCTTACGACCTTGCCCGGCGTCGACATCGCTTCGGGGCGGCAGGTCCTCACAATATCCGGCGCCGACGCCGAGACTGCGAGCCTGCTCGGCATTCCCGTCAATACTCCGATGGCCGAAGTGCGCCGCACCCTCAAGGATTCGAATGGCGTGGTGATCTACCTCGCCGATGTGACCTATCGAGGCGACGCCATTCAACTCGAAATGGACCTGAAGCCGTGAGCGATCCCATCCGCATCGTTAGAGTGACACCACGCGTCTATCGATGTCCGCTGAAGACGCCGGTGGTTACATCGTTTGGGACCATGCACGACCGGCCGATGCTTCTCGTTGAGGTCGAGGCGGATGACGGCGCCGTTGGTGTCGGCGAAGTCTGGTGCAATTTTCCGTCCGTCGGCGCGGAACACCGGGCACGCCTGATCGACAGCGTGCTGGCGCCGCTCCTGAAGTCGCGACCGTTCCTGACGCCTGCAGAGGCGTTCAACTTCCTTTCCGCCGGAACGGAAGTGCTTGCGATCCAGAGTGCGGAACCCGGTCCGTTTGCCCAGGCGATCGCCGGCATCGATATCGCGCTGTGGGATCTGGCCGCTCGTCGCGCCGGCAAGCCGCTCTATCGCTACATCGACGACGGGGCCGAGCCGATGATCGGCGTCTATGCCAGCGGCTTGAATCCCCAGGCTCCGGAACGGCTGGCCGGGCAAAAACACGACGAGGGTTTTCGCGCCTTCAAGCTGAAGGTCGGTTTCGGGCGTGACTGCGATCTTGCAAACCTGGCGGCGCTGAGGCGCGACCTTGGTGGCGAGGTTCGGTTGATGGTCGATGCAAACCAGGGATGGAACCTCGAGACCGCACGAGAAATGGCGGCGCTGATGAGCGAATTCCATCTCGATTGGCTCGAGGAGCCGCTGCGCGCCGATCGGCCTTGGGAGGAATGGCGCGCGCTGCGAACTGATTGCGCAATACCTCTGGCTGCGGGCGAAAACATTGCGGGTGGGGAAGCCTTCGATGCCGCGCTCGCCGCAGGAGTGCTGGACGTGGTCCAGCCGGACGCGGCCAAGTGGGGCGGCATCAGCGCGTGCCTGACTGTCGCGCGCAACACGATACAGGCCGGAAGGCGCTATTGTCCGCACTATCTCGGAGGCGGTGTCGGGCTGATCGCGTCGGCGCATCTGCTGGCCGCGGCAGGCGGAGGCGGGCTCCTGGAAATCGATGCGAACCCCAACCCTCTACGATCACAGTTGCTCGGCAACGTGCTCGAGATCGACACCGGGTTCTCGGTGTTGACGGACGCACCCGGCACCGGAATTTCCGACCTGGAGGCAGTGCGGGAGTTTCTACAGCCCGTTTATTGAGTGGTGTTGATGCGTGCGGGCGTTGAGCCTTCGGTCGCGTTCTGGCTTTAAGTGCGGGACCGGGCGTGCCGACCGGTCCCGCGAGGCGCTACGGAGGAAACGAAGGGTCCTATCGCAGCGTTTATGTCAGTAAGAATGCGGCCTGCCCAGTTGATGGGATCGTCACGCGGCCTGAAGTGATGACTTGCGTTCGAAGATTTCCTTGACCTTGTCGGCAATCGCCTTGCCGAGGTCGTGATTGTTCTGGGCGGTGAAGTGAATGCCGTCGCAGCCGTCAGTGGTTATGAAGTCACTGGAGTTGAGGAAGTCCACCTTCGCGAAATCGGCCATGGCCTGATATTGCTGTCCAAGCTGGGCCGACTTTTCATGGCCACCGCCGAACATGCCCTGGAAGAATGGATGCGGCATGGGCGTCAGCGGCGGCGGGGCGACGACAAGGCATTTCGGCGCCGGATAAGGCGTGCCGATGCCTCCGCCGCCTGTCAGAACCTGCCCCACCAGCTTCGACATGCCATAGGCGATGTCATAGGGTGTGCGGTTGAAGTACGGCTTGGTGTCATTGGTGCCCAGCATGATGATGACAAGGTCGAGCGGCAGGTGGCTCGCGATCGCCGAGGGCAGATAGGCGCTGCCGTTGAGGCGGGCGTCGTTGGGATCGTCGGCGCTGGTGGTGCGGGCGCTGAGCCCTTCCTCGATGATCTGGTAGCCGTCGCCGAGATGCGAGGCCATCACGCCCGTCCAGCGATCCTCGTAAGGATAGCGGTGGGTCGGCGAGCCTTCGATGACGGGGATCCAGCCCCAGGTCAGCGAGTCGCCAAAACACAGGATGGATTTCTTTCCGGTCATCGACATCTCCTCTGCACAGTGCGTTTTGCTCAATTGGCTTTTGCCGTCGTCACGCCGTAGAAAATCGCGGCGAGCAGGATGATCAGCCCCTGCGCGATCAGCTTTCCGGGTTCGCCGATCCCGAAGATGGTCATCACCACGAAGAGCAGCGCGAAAGACAGGACGCCGAAGAAAGGCCCCCATACGCCGCCCTCGCCGCGTCCGAAGACAACGCCGCCCAGAATGGTCGCCGCGACAGCGAGGATCGGAAGGTCGAGACCGACGCGCACGCTGCCCACCGCGATCGACGCCGTCTGAACAAGCGCCGCGATGCCGGCGAAGAAGCCGGCGATCGTATGCGCCACGATCACCGTGCGTTCAACCGGAACGCCGGCGAAGTGCGCGGCCGTCGCGCTCTCGCCGACGGAGGTCACGTAGCGGCCGAACACGGTCCTCGACAGGAAGGCGGCCATCGCAAGGGTCAGCGCGAACCAGAAGATCACTGGCGCGGGCAAGGACCCAAGCTTCATGTTGTAGATGTCGTTGAACATCTTCGGCACGTCGCCGGGCGGCTTTCCGCTCGACAGGAATTGCACGACGCCGACGAGGATGATGCTGATGGCAAGGGTGGTGATGACGGCCGACACCCGCCGCTTGCCTATCATCAGGCCGTTGAACAGGCCGATCAGCGTGCCGGTCGCGAGCGCGAGCACGATGAAAAAGGTGAGCGATGCCCCGGGGAACAGGTTAGAGGATATGAAGTAGTTTATAAGCAGGATGACGCCGCCGGCCGAAAGGTCGATGCTCTTGACCCGCATGACCAGAAGCTGCCCGAGCACAAGCACGCCCAGCGGCGCAACCTGCCGTATGAAGATGCCCATCACATTGACATTGAGCATGTTGGGTCTTGCGACCCAGAGCACGATCAGCAGCGCGGCGAACACGTAGTAGGCCGGGGGAACCCTGGCGATGCGCTGCGCGAACGAGGTGTTGAGCAGGGCGGCCATCGCTAAAGCCCCATCTTCTTGCGCGATTGCAGACCCACCACGAGGAGCAGGATGCCGCCCTTGATCGCCGTCTGGACGAACGGCGACACGTTGAGAAGATTCATGCCGTTGGAGAGCAACGCCAGCACCAGCGCCCCGATCACCGTGCCGTGGAGGCTGCCAATGCCGCCCGACAGTTGGGTGCCGCCGATGGCGACCGCGGTGATCGCGTCCAGTTCGAACAGCAGGCCGACATTCGGATCGCCCGACACGATACGGCCAGCGAGAAACACGCCCGCCAGCGCGGCAAAGCAGGAACAGGCGACATAGGCAAGCATGATGTTGCGCCTTACCGGCACGCCGAAGTTTCGCGCCGCATCCTCGGTTCCCGCGGCAATGCCGCCGCCGATCGCGAACAGATGGAGGCCGAAGCGCGATCCATGCAGCAGCTTCCAGGCCAGCAGGACGACTGCTATCCCCCAGAAGACCGGCAGCGGAATCCCGAGAAAGGAACCTGCGACCGCAGTGATGACGGCATCGGGAACGGTGCCGCCGGACACCGGCCGCAGGATACGCGTGATGCCGAGCAGGATATACTGCATCGCCAGCGTCGCGATGATCGGATGAACGTTCAGCCGGGTGATCACGAAACCATTGATCGCGCCGACCAGCGCGGCCAGCACGAATACGGCGGGAATGAGAATGTAACCCGGGCCGTCGAGCGCCAGCACCGCCGTTGTGAAGCTGATCACCGATCCGACCGACAGGTCGAGCCCGCCAACCACGATCACGAACATCTGGCCGATGGCGGTGATGATCAGCGGCATCGCCTGCGCGACCAGATTGAACAGGTTTTCCGATGTCAGGAACTGGCCCGTGCGCAGCGTGAGAAACACGGCGATAACCAAGGCAAGCAGCAGAGGAAGGAACCACAGGCCCTGGCGGCTCTGGCTTCCCGTCAGCAGTCTCGAAAGCGAATGTCTCATCCTGTTCGTTCCCGCTTCCGGCATCACGCGCTCAGCGCGGCATCGAGGATGCCGTGCTCGGTCGCCGACGCGGCCGGAAGCTCGGAAACCACGGTGTTGTCGTGGACGACGTAGATGCGGTCGCAGAGGCCGATCAGTTCCACCATCTCGCGGGAAAGGACGAGAACCGCTCCGCCGGCATTCGCGAAGTCACGCAGCAGCTTGTAGATCTCGGACTTGGCGCCGACATCGACGCCGCGCGTCGGCTCCTCGCCCAGGAGGATGTCGGGTTTCGCCGCAAGGTAGCGGCCGAGCAGCACCTTCTGCTGGTTGCCGCCGGACAGCGAGCTTGGGGAGACCGATGGGCTCGCGGCCTTGATGCGAAGGTCGCGCATCGTTTCGGCAACCGTCTGCCGATAGCTCTTTGCGATCGACAGCTCCCCTTGTCTGGAGTGCAGGCCGATCGCGATGTTGTGCGCGATCGAGAGCCCAAGGAGCAGTCCCTCCTCCTTGCGGTCCTCGGGAATGAACCCGACACCAGCTCTCTGCAGCCGCCGGATTCCGGCATCAGACGATACCGGCAGCGACAGCGAATTGCCCTTGATCGTCACCGTGCCGGCGAAGGGCTGGAACTGCCCGACGAGCGAGCGGATCAGTTTCTGCTGCCCTTGGCCCTCAAGCCCGGCCAGCGCAACGATCTCGCCCTTGGAAAGGCTGATGGAAAAGGGGGCCGTCGTCGCGCCGATCTTGAAATGCTTGATGTCGAGGACGACCTCGCCCGCCGCAGAGCTGCGCGGGGGAAAGAGGTCCTGCAGCTCGCGCCCAACCATCATTGCGATCAGCGACGCCGGGGTCATCTCGGACAGCGGCCTGGTGCCGATGAGCTTCCCGTCCTTGAGCACGGTGACGGTGTCGCAGATCTGGAAAATCTCCTCCATCCGATGCGAGATGTAGACGATCGCCTTTCCTTCATCGCGCAGGCGGCGGATATGTCCATTGAGGATTTCCACGTCAGCGGAGTTCAGGGCTGCCGTCGGCTCGTCCAGGATGAAGATCGAGGCGTCGGCCTTGATGCCGTGCGCGATCTCGACGAATTGTCTTTCGGCGATGGATAGTTCCGAAACCAACATTTCCGGATCGAGGCTAAGCCCTAACTCGCCGAGCGCCTTGCTCGTCTCGCCATTCATCCTGGCGTAGTCGACGCGCCCCGACCTCGTGACCGGCTCGCGCCCGAGAAACATGTTCTCGGCGATGGTGAGGTTGGCAAGGAGCGACAGCTCCTGGAATACGGTCGATATTCCGAATTCGAGCGCTTCCCGGGGATTGGCGAAAGCGACCCTGTGGCCGTTCTTGTAGATCTCTCCGCCATCCGGCTGATAAACGCCGGCCAGTATCTTCATCAGCGTCGACTTGCCGGCGCCGTTCTCGCCCATCAGCGCATGCACGGTGCCTCGCTTCA
>JAEYXI010000618.1 GCA_023428515.1 Pseudomonadota bacterium
GAACAATGCGAAAGACAATCCTTGCTACCGCCACCGTCGCTCTGCTCGGCGCGAACGCTGCCCAGGCCGCCGACCCTGCCAGCTGCCAGAAGGTGCGCTTTTCCGATGTCGGCTGGACCGACATCACCGCCACCACCGCGACTGCCTCGCTCATTCTGGAGGCGCTAGGCTATCGGCCGGAGACGCAGGTCCTGTCGATCCCGGTCACCTATTCGAGCATGAAGAACAAGGATATCGACGTCTATCTCGGCGATTGGCAGCCGAGCATGGAGACCGACCGCAAGCCCTATCTCGACGACAAGTCGATCGAGGTGGTGGGCACCAACCTGACCGGCGCGAAATACACATTCGCCGTGCCCAAATACGTCGCCGATGCAGGCGTGAAGGACTTTGCCGACCTGCAGAAGTTCTCCGACAAGTTCGGCAACAAGATCTATGGAATCGAGCCGGGCAATAACGGCAACCGCATGATCCAGGACATGATCGACAAGGGCGATTTCGGCCTCAAGGGCTGGAACCTGGTCGAATCCTCGGAACAAGGCATGCTCGCCGAGGTCGACAAGAAGACCCGCAACAATGAGTGGATCGTCTTTCTCGGCTGGGCCCCGCATCCGATGAACACGCGCTTCCAGATAGATTATCTCTCCGGTGGCGACGCCTATTTCGGGCCGAACTACGGCGGCGCGGAAGTGCTCACCAACATCCGTGCCGGCTACGGCGTCGAATGTCCGAACGTGACGAAGTTCGTGAGCAACCTGAAGTTCACGCTTGAGATGGAGAACGAGATGATGGGCGCCATCCTGGACAAGGGAGACGAGCCGGCTGCTGCGGCCGCTGCCTGGCTGAAAGCCCACCCCGACGTGATCGGACCGTGGCTGGAAGGGGTGACGACCTTCGATGGCGGCGACGCGACCGCGGCGGTCGAGAAAGCGGTGGCAGACTAGGCTTTAGTCGACTCTCGCCACATCCAGATCATTGCAGAGCGAGTCGGATGAAGGCGAGGAAGTCGCCGGCACGCCGGCCGCAGCGAGGAGCGAAGCGTCGGAAGCGCTCGAGTTTTTGAAGCCGCGCTCGATGCGGTTTCGGCATCGGTAGGTGAGGGGCAGTCCACCTCGGGAACGCCCGGAGTTCTGGCCCTCCTGTCCGGTCGCTGCCTGCATGAAGCCGCGTTGTGCGCCGACCCGCTAGAACTTTGCCACCACGCCGAGGATCGGTCCCTGCTGGACGACGTCGAAGACGAAGCCGTCATTGCTGTAGTCCACTCCGAGCGCGCGGTATCCGGCGACGGCCGACCAAGTGTCGTTGAACTGGTAGCCGAGACCGCCGGCCACGTCCCAGTCGAGATCGGCCCCGCCGGCGCCGATCAGGCCCCAGCCCGTGAAATACCAGTTTTCGTTGAAGTCATATCTGCCACGTACGCCGACCAGGCCGTCGACCCATGTATCGCCGTCGCTGAAATCCCTGTCGCCGATCAAGCCACCACTGAAGGAGACGTCCGTATCCACGCTCCATACGCGCGCGCCCGCGACCAGGTCGAGATGGCTGTTGCCGTCCTGCAGGGCGGAATAGCCGGCTCCGAGCAGTCCGGCAAAGGTCGTGGAGGTGACGTCGGCGCTGTCGAACAGTGGCCCAGGCGTATCCCCGTCGCCGCCCAACTTGGTGTACATGACATCGGCGAAGATCGAGAAACGATCGTTGCGCGCCTCTCCGATCGCCATTGCGGCGAAGTCGAGATTCTTGAGCAGATCGCTGAAATCGGCGTCGACATGGATGGTCGGCGAGCCGAACTGCGCGAGATCGCCCGACATGCCGGCTGCCCAGAAATAAGGACTGATTGCGAAGGTCCAGCCGCCGACCTCTGTTTCGGTCACCACCGGAGACATCGTCACCGCGTCCGCAGCATGGGCTTGGGCCGCGGGCAATAAAGCGGCAGCAAGTAAGAATGCCGGCAATCTATAGTTGCGCATCTTCAGTCCCCTCATGTGGCCTTCTCTACTTCTACTCCTTCTCTGGTCACTTCTACTAGATCGCGACCCAGGAAAAAGTTGAGGAAAGTGCGGATCGCGGCGATTGCCGCAAGCTTGCCGATATCCTCCCAACTTGGCGAGAGCGATGTCTCGATGATGTCGGCAGCAAGCTGGAAAGTCAGGCCGGCAACCAGCCACCGCGCATAGCGCAGCCAGACCGGATGGAAAATGGGTTCCTTGGTGCCGCCGAAGAATGTGGTGCTCGCTGCGCCGAGGAAGGCTTCCACGGTGCCATAGACAATGACCAGAAGCGCCATGATGTTGATCACCAGGACGATCAGCTCGGTCACCTCAGAAAGAAGTTCGTGCAGCGCTTCCACTCAGGCCTCCCTGGCGGCGCGCACGATGCAGCGGAAGCCGAGATGCGAGATCGAGGTGTCGATCGGCTGCGCCATGCGCGCCGCCGGACGATAGCGCCGGCAGTAGTTCGGCGCGCAAAGATGCGAACCGCCCTTCGTCACCTTGCGGGGGATCCTGACGTCCGGCTCGCGTGGATCGAAGCTCTCCTCGCGTGCCGCGCCGCGTGGGTTGGCGGCGGTGCAGCACGGGCTGTCGATGGCGGCATGGTCCTGGTACCAGTCGCTTGTCCACTGCCAGACATTGCCGGCCATGTCGTGAAGGCCGTAGCCGTTGGGAGGGAAAGAACCCGCCGGCGCGGTGTATTCGAAACCGTCGTCGAGCGTGTTGCGATAGGGGAATTCGCCCTGCCAGATATTGGCCATGTGGCGTCCTTCGGGCGTCAGCTCGTCGCCCCAGACATATTCGGCGCCGTCGAGCCCGCCGCGCGCGGCGAACTCCCACTCGGCCTCGGTCGGCAGCTCCTTGCCTGCCCATTTCGCGTAGGCCTCTGCGTCCTGGTAGGCGATGTGCACGACCGGGTGGTCCATCAGCTTCTTGATCGTGCTTGCCGGCCCGCGCGGGTGGCGCCAATTAGCGCCGGGCACATAGACCCACCAGTTGTAGTGGTTGCGCAGGTCGACCGGGCCGGGCGGCTTCTTGAACATGGTTGAGGATGGCACAAGCATTTCCGGCTTCGCGCCGGGGTAGTCGTCCGGGTTGGCGGGCCGTTCGGCCAGCGTGACATGCCCGGTTTCGGCGACGAATCGCTCGAAATCGCGGTTGGTCACGGTGAGGGAATCCATCCAGAAGCCGTCGACGCGCACGCGATGCGCCGGCGCTTCCTCGGTATAGTGGCCGTCCGAGCCCATCATGAAAGTGCCGCCTGGAATCCAGGCCATGCCGGGATGCGGGGGCGTCGCGCGGACGCTCCTCGCTTGCGGATCGGCAATGTCGTTCATTCCTCGCTCCTTGCCGGGGCCACGCCGCGCCGCCAGCGGACATATGGTATAGCGGCCAGGGTGCCGATGACCAGATGGTAAAGCACGACGGCGAGCGCTGCTTTCTCGTCGGGAAAGTTGAGGCTGACGATGGCGATCGCGACGCCCGGATGCCTTGTCGCGGTGGCGAGCGCCAGCACGGTGCGGTCCTCGTCGTTCGGTCCGCCGAGGAGATGCCCAACAAGCAGGCCGACTGCCGTGAAGGCGACCAACACCAGCACCAGCCCGCTGCCGGTCAGCGCCCAGACCGCCGGCCACGCTTTGACAAGCACCGGCAGCACGGCGAGCACGAGCAGGACGGTCGCTGCCAAGGAGATCGGATGCGCGATGCGCTCGCCGATCTCCGGCAGCCAGAAGCGCATCAAAATGCCGGCGCCAAGGGGCAGCACGATCGAAAGCAGCACGATCGAGGCGATCTTGCCTGCCGAAATGCCCAGGCTGAGCCCGAAGACCGATCCGGCGAGCCCAACGGAGAACGGTGCAAGCACGATCGCGG
>JAEYXI010000641.1 GCA_023428515.1 Pseudomonadota bacterium
GCGCATGGGAGCGCGTCAACTTAACTAGATTTGAAGACGTCGCCCCATGCGCCGCCTCCCACAATGGCCAGATCGGAAACGAGGCGTGGCAACGATGAAGCTCGGACGGCCGAAGGCCAAGGCGGCAACTGCGGGCCGCCGGCTCGATCCGGCATCAGCCGCCGAAGGCGGCGGTGCGGCCCTGAGCGGAAGGGAAACGCCCTACTCCGCCGCGACCGGCAGTTCCCTCGGCGCCAGCAGGTTCGCGTTGGCCGCATGGTGCGCGGCTTCCGGCTCGTCGGCCGCGTTCGGCCGCACCAGCCAGCGCCACAGCTTCGCCGTGCCGATCGCCGCGTCGTCCATGATCGTGTAGAAGGACGGCACGAAGACCAGCGACAGCAGCGTCGAGGCAAGCAGGCCGCCGACCACCGCGATTGCCATCGGCGCACGGAACTCGCCGCCGTCGCCGAGCGCCAGCGACGCCGGGATCATGCCGGCCGACATGGCGATCGTCGTCATTACGATCGGCCGCGCGCGCTTCCTGCCCGCATCGATGATCGCGTCCTTGCGCGACACGCCTTGCTTGACCTCCTCGATGGCGAAGTCGACCAGCATGATGGCGTTCTTCGTCACGATGCCCATCAGCATGAGAATGCCGATCACCACCGGCATCGACACCGCCGAATTGGTGAGGAAGAGCGCCGCAGCCACGCCGCCGATTGCCAGCGGCAGCGAGCCAAGGATGGTGAAGGAGTGGAACACCGAGCCGAACAGCAGGATGAGCACTACCAGCACCAGCATCAGCCCGGTCGACATCGCCGTCGCAAAGCCTGCGAACACCTCGCCCATCACCTCGGCGTCGCCGGTCTCCTGGATGCGCGTGCCGGCAGGCATGTCCTTGACCGCCGGCAGTTGCCACACCGCGCCCAGCCCGTCGCTGAGTTCCGCGCCCGGCGCCATGTCGGCGCCGATGACGACGCGCCTCTCCCTGTTGAAGCGGGCGATCGACGACGGGCCCTGCCCGAAGCTGATTTTTGCGACCGACGACAACGGCACAGTCACGCCGGACGGCGTCGTCACCGGAAGCTGGCTGACGACATCGATATTGTCCCGCGCGGCCTCCGTGAGCTGCACGCGGATCGGGATCTGGCGGTCGCCGACCGTGAACTTGGCGAGGTTCTCGTCGATATCGCCCATGGTCGCGACACGCAGCGTCTCGGCGATCGTCGCCGTCGAGATGCCTAGTTCCGCAAGCCGGGTGAGATCGGGCTGGACGACGACCTCCGGCCGGTCGAGAGCCGCATTCGAGGAGATGGCCCGGAACATGCCCGTCGCCGCCATCTCGCTCTGGATCTTGCGCGCCTGTTGGTCGAGGACGGCACCGTCCGTGCCCATCACGCCGAAGGCCAGTTGCCGTTCGCCGCGATCGTTGACGAAATAGGCGCGCAGGTCGGGGATCGTCTCCATCCTGTCGAGCAGGATGCCCTCGATCTCGTGCTGCGGTATGTCGCGCTCGGACTTGTGGACGAGATCGGCGATCACGGTGGCGCGCCGCGTCTCCACCGTACCGGTCGGGCCGGCGCCGCCGAGCACGTAGACGTTCTCGACCCCGGGCACGTCGAGCATCAGCTTGGTCACCTCGTCGGTCGTGGCGCGCGTATCGTCGAGGCGGCTGCCGGGCGGCAGCTCGAGTGAGAAGACGATGCGGCTCGCATCCTCGCGCGGGATGAAGCCCGACGGCAGGAATCCCATGGCGTAGATCGAGCCGACGAAGAAGGCGATACCGGCGGCAAGCGTCACCCAGCGAAAACGTAGCGAGCCGCGCAGCAACTTCTCGTAGCCCCGCATGACGATGCCGGGCTTCGGTTCGGCGTGGCCGTGGCCGCGTAGGAAATAGGCCGCCATCATCGGCGTGATCAGGCGCGCCACCAGCAGCGAGAAGAACACCGCCACCGCGACCGTCAGGCCGAACTGCTTGAAATACTGGCCGGCGATGCCGCCCATGAAGGACACCGGCGCGAACACCGCCATGATCGTCGCCGATATGGCGATAACCGCCAGCCCGATCTCATCGGCGGCCTCAAGAGCTGCCCGGTACGGCGACTTGCCCAACTTGATGTGCCGGACGATGTTCTCGATCTCCACAATCGCATCGTCCACCAGTATGCCGACCACCAGCGTGATGCCGAGCAGGCTCACCAGGTTGAGCGAGAAGCCCATCATGGAAAGCGCCCAGAAGGTCGGGATGATCGAGAGCGGCAGCGCGGTAGCCGACACCAGAGTGGCGCGCCAGTCGCGCAAGAAAAGGAACACGACGATGACGGACAGCGCGGCGCCCTCCATCAGCGTTTCCATCGCGGAATCGTAGTTGCCGACCGTGTAGCTCACCGAATCGTCGATCTTGGTGATGGCTACATCAGGATAGGCCTTTTGCAGATCGGCTATCGCGGCGGTCACGCGCTCGTTAACCTCGACGTCGCTCTCGCCCTTGCCGCGGAACACGCCGAAGGAAACCACCGTGCCGTTATTCACCCGGGCAAACGACTTCGGTTCGGCCCAGGCGTCAGTTACGCTCGCAATGTCCGACAGCTTGACCTTACGGCCGCCGCCAAGCGGAATCTCCAGCGCTTGGAGATCGGCAACCCTGCCCGCTCCGCCGAGCGTGCGGATCGATTGCTCGCGGCTGCCGAACTTGGCATTGCCGCCGGTCATGTCGGCGTTGACCAGGCGGAGCGCCCGGTTCACATCACCGGCGGTCACACCCAGGGCGTTCAGCCTATCAGGATCGAGTTCGACCTTAATCTCGCGCGTCACGCCGCCATAGCGGTCGACCTGCGCGACGCCCTTCAACCCCTGCAGCTTGCGGATGACCGTATCGTCGACAAACCACGAAAGCTCCTCGATCGTCATCGCGGGTGCGGCGACCGCGTAGGTCAGGATCGCCTGGCCCTCGACATCGATGCGGGCAACAACCGGATCGTCCGACGTCGCCGGAAGATCAGCCTGGATCTGCTCGACGGCGTCCTTGACGTCGTTCACCGCCGTCTGCGTGTCGACCTCGAGACGGAACTCGACCGTCGTAACCGACATGCCTTCGGTAAGCTGCGAGGTGACGTTCTTGACGCCGGATATGTTCGCGACGGCGTCCTCGATCCGCTTGGTGATCTGCGTCTCCAACTCGCTCGGCGCCACGCCCGGATCGGTCACGGTCACCGAGACCAGCGGGATGTCGATGTTGGGGAAGCGCGTGACAGGCAGCTTCGAGAAGGCCATCAGGCCGAGCGCAACCAGCACGATGAAAAGCAGGATCGCCGGAACAGGGTTGCGTATCGTCCACGCCGAGATGTTCATGGCTTGACGGCTCCCGTCGTCTCGATGCGAACCGGCGTCACCAGGTCGCCGTCGGCGACGAAGGTGCCGGCGCGCGACACCACTTCCTCGCCTTCGGCCAGTCCGGACGCGATCTCGACCATGTCGCCCGAGCGGGCGCCGAGCGTGACGGTTCGCGTCTCCACCTTGCCCTCCTCCACGCATTGCAGGAATGCGTCGGTGCCGGCGTACATCACCGCGGAGGCAGGCACTGCCACGCCTTCATGGCGGATCAACTCAATCTCCCCGCGCGCGAAATTGCCGGCGCGGGCCGTCGAACCGGGCTTCAAGGCTATGCGGATCGAACCCAGCCGCGACGACTGGTCGACCTCTGGCGATATCCTGCGGATCGTGCCCGAAACCGGTTCGGCGGTGCCGGCCATGGAGACTTCGGCGTTCATGCCGTTCGCCAGTCGCGGCAGCGCCGTTTCGGCGACTGTCGCCGCCAACTCCAACTCGCCCTTGATGGCGATGCGGAAGAGCGGCGCGGTCTGTGCCATCACCACGCCGCCAAGCGTGGCGTTGCGGGCAAGAATCAACCCGTCGGCCGGCGCGCGCAGCTCTGTCTTGGCGATCTGGACGAGCACATTCTGCTTCTGCGCATCGATGACGGCGAGTTGCGCCTCGCTCGCCTTCAACGCTTTCTCGGCTGAGTCGAGCTTGGCCTTGGCGCTGTCCAGCGCATTAACCGCGTTGTCGCGCTGGGCGTCAGGCGCAAAACCCTTCTTCTGCAACGCGTCGGCACGATCCAGCGCCTCCTGCGCCTGGCGGACACCGACCTCTGTATCACCGATCTGGGCGCGCATCTGCGCAATATTCGCCTCGGCTTGCGCGCGGCTCGCCTCGATCTGCGCCAGTTGCGTGTCGAGCATCGAGCGGTCGAGCACCGCGAGCACGTCGCCCTTCTTCACGACATCGCCTTCGTCGGCATTGAGCGCGAGCACCGTCAGACCGTTGAGGTCGGTACCGACCGCAGCCTCTTCGCGGGCGACGATCGTTCCGTTTACCGACAGCGTCTCGACGAGCTCGCGCCTCTCGGCCGCGACGACCCTGATCGACGGGGGCACCTGCTTGACTGCCGGCACGGCCTCGCTCGCTGCAAAGGATGCGGCCGGCGCGACGAGCATGGTGGCGGCAAGCAGCATGGCCGCAGCACGCACTATTGGACTGGACTTGGCGGACATAGGGATCACCAAAGACGAAAGGGAACTGCCTGGATCAGGCTTTTTCGGCCGTGCTCTTGCCGGTCGGCCTCAACATGCCGACGAGCATCGCGCGGAGAGCTTTCTCGATCTCGTCGAGCGGAACGCCGCGCCCCGGCAGATCGTTGATGGCGATGCCCTCTCCGATCGACATGAGGACGGCCATCAGGGTCTGCAGGCTGACGGCCGGATTAATCTCGCCGCGTTCGATCGCGCCATTCACCAGAGCCCCGATCATCACCGCGATCTCCTGTTTGTGGCCATCTACGGTATCGCGGATCGTCTCGTTGCGGTTGGACTCGGAACGCATCTCGGCGAACAAAGCGGCGCTGCCCTTTTTGTGGGTATGCGTGATGTGCGCCATCGCCCCCTCAACCAGTCCGTCGAGTGCAGAGGTGGCATCGCGGAAGACACCGAAGCAGGTCATTTCGTCCTCGCGATCGGCTTCGCAGATCGCAGCAACGATCGCCTCCTTGGACGGGAAATACCGATAGAGAGCGCCTGGGCTCATGCCGCATTCGGCGCAGATCTGCTGCATCGAGGCACCCTGGAAGCCGGAGCGGACAAAGCACGTCTGTGCCGCTTCGAGGATGCGCTGGATCTGCTGGTCGCGACGCTCGGCCCGCGTCTGCCCCTGCCCTTCGAGCGGCTCGGCCTGAGTGGCCTCGAAAAAAACACCGTCTTCCATGATCGTCTCCGTAGAGCGAATAATCGCTCTCATTTCATGCGAATGATTATTCTCACTTTATGCGAACGATCATTCTCAGTCAATATATTGCAATGCAAAAAACGATCCTCGTTCTTCCTTGGAAGAGGAACAGCCAGCTCTTGTCCTGATGTGTATGAATGCCGTCGCGCCTACGCGCCGTCGGACGCGCAGCGAGAAAACGGCTCTAAGCTACGGAAAACGCTAACCGAACTTGCCGGTACGCGGGAAACCCTTGGGCGCGATGCGGCCAGCCGAAGCGCGGGCGCCGAACCATTCTGCAAGTTCCTCGCGGCTGCGTGTATATGTCCGCTCGGCCGAATCCTGCCACGACAGGCCGTCCGCGACCGAGAAGGTCTTGAGGTCGAGCACGCCGCCGTCCTTGTATTTCTGTAGCCGTACGCCCTTGCCGCGCGCCATCTCCGGTATCTCGGAGAGCGGGAAGATCAGCATCTTGCGGTTCTCGCCGACGATGGCGAGGTGGTCGCCCGAGAAGATCGCGCAGTGCGACGCCTCGTCCGGCGCCTTGACGTTCATCACCTGCTTGCCCTTGCGGGTGTTGGCAATGACCTCGGCTTCCGGAACGATGAAGCCGTTGCCGGCATGGCTGGCCAAGAGCAGCCTGCGCTTCGGGTCGTGCACGAAGGCGGTGACGATGTCCTGGTCGTTCTCCATGTCGACGATGATGCGGATCGGCTCGCCATGGCCGCGGCCGCCCGGCAGCCGGTCGGCGCCGATCGTGTAGAACTTGCCGCCGGTGGTGAAGACGAGGATCTTGTCTGTCGTCTGCGCCGGGAAGGCGAGCTTCAGGCTGTCGCCTTCCTTGAAGGTCAGTTGCGAGAAGTCGCTGAGATGCCCCTTCATCGCGCGCAGCCAGCCCTTCTCGGACACCACGACGGTGATCGGCTCCTTCTCGATCATGGCGTGGTGGATGTCGGCAACGTCGTGCTCGGGCGCGTCGGCAAAATCGGTGCGGCGGCGGCCAAGCTCGGTCGACGGGCCGAATTTCTTCAGCGTCTGCTCGACCTCCCAGCGGATGGTCTTCCACTGCTTGGCCGGCGAAGCTAGCAGCGACTCGATCTGCTTCTTCTCGGTCGAGAGCGCGTCGTGCTCCTTGCGGATCTCGATCTCCTCGAGCTTGCGCAGGGAGCGCAGGCGCATGTTGAGGATCGCTTCCGCCTGGTTGTCCGTCAGCGACCAGCGGGCCATCATGACCTGCTTGGGCTCATGCTCCTCGCGGATGATGCGGATCACCTCGTCGATATTGAGATAGGCGATCAGGTAGCCGGCGAGGATTTCGAGCCGCCTCTCGATCTCGCCGAGCCGATGCTTGGAGCGGCGGACGAGAACGTCCTTGCGATGCTCCAGCCATTCCGAGAGCACGCTCTTCAACGAGAGCACGTTCGGCACCTTGCCGCGCGACAGCACGTTCATGTTGAGGGGAAAGCGCGTCTCCAGCTCGGTCAGCTTGAACAGCGATTCCATCAAGAGGCCAGGATCGACCGTGCGGCTCTTCGGCGTCAGCACGATGCGGATATCTTCCGCGCTCTCGTCGCGCACGTCTTCGAGCAGCGGCAGCTTGCGGGCAAGAAGCAACTCGGCGATCTTCTCGATCAGCTTCGACTTCTGCACCTGGTAGGGTATCTCAGTGACGATGATGGTCCAGGTGCCCCTGCCCTGATCTTCCTGTTCCCACACGGCACGCAGGCGGAAGCCGCCGCGTCCGGTCTCGTAAGCCTCGATCACCGAGGCCCAGCCGTCCACGATCATGCCGCCGGTCGGGAAGTCAGGCCCCCTCACCTTGCATTCGTGCAGGATGGCCTCGGCGCGCTTCACCGCGTCCTTGTCCTCCTTGCGCAACTCCTCCTGGTGGCGCCGCTCGATATCCGCCCACTGCTCGGGCGACGTCATCAGATCGACGACCGACGCGTCGCGGTTGTCGATCAGGTAAAGCGCCGCCGCACAAAGCTCGGCTGCGTTGTGCGGCGGGATCGAGGTCGCCATGCCGACCGCGATGCCGGAAGAGCCATTGGCGAGAATGTTGGGGAAGGCGCCCGGCAGGACGACCGGCTCCTCGTCCTCCTCGTTGTAGGTGGGGCGGAAGTCGACGGCATCCTCGGTGATGCCTTCCAAGAGATCGGTCGCGACCTCCGTCATGCGCGCTTCGGTGTAGCGCATGGCGGCGGCGTTATCGCCGTCGATATTGCCGAAATTGCCCTGTCCGTCGACCAGCGGGTAGCGCACCGCGAAGGACTGTGCGAGGCGCACCAGCGCGTCGTAGATCGACTGGTCGCCGTGCGGGTGGAACTTGCCCATCACCTCGCCGACGATGCGGGCGCATTTGGCGAAGCCCTGGTCCGGGTTCAGCCTGAGCAGCCGCATCGCGTGCATGATGCGCCGGTGCACCGGCTTCAGCCCGTCGCGCACGTCGGGCAACGCCCGGTGCATGATGGTCGACAGCGCATAGGCAAGGTAGCGCTCCTCGAGCGCC
>JAEYXI010000074.1 GCA_023428515.1 Pseudomonadota bacterium
GGACAAGCCCGAGGATGACGGCGCATTGGATTCCGACATCATCGCGTTTGAGAAGCTCATCAGTCACGACGACCCGTGTATGTCCACCATCGGCTTCAATTGATCCTGCGAGGCCGCCCAGTCGGTCGGCCGTTCGATCATGCGGCGCACTTTCGGCGGCTCGGTTCCGCTGTGCAGCTGCCTCAGCGTATCGCCGACCACCGCATCGGAATGTGTGGTGCGCAAATTGTGCCGGACATATTCATGCCAGGTCGGCGTATGGTACGTCTCGGTCCAAACCTCCGGGTTCTCCAGGTCCCGCGCCAGCGTCCATTGCCTGGCACCGTCGCGCCGCCTGATGCGCCTTCGTTCGGCCATGGCGTCGAGGAAGTCGTGCAAATCCTCCTCGCGGATAACGTATTCGATCGAGATCACGATCGGTCCCGAACGAGCCTTCAGGTCGAGCGCCACGCTCGGCTCGCGCCAGCGGTTCAGCGGATCGAGGTTGAGGTCGGCCTGCTCGGGCAGCCTGATGATGAAACCAATGGCCGCGCCGACCAGCATCAGCGCGGCAGAGGCGAGGAGCGCATCGGCCGGACCGTAATTCTCCGCGATGACGCCCCAGACCCAGCTGCCAAGCGCCATGCCGCCGAAAGTCGCCATCTGGTAGAGCGACATGGCGCGGCCGACCACCCAGCGCGGCGTCGAGAGCTGCACCGTCACGTTGAACATGGCGAGCGTCAGCACCCAGCTCGCGCCGCCGATGACGAGGCCAAGGCAGCTCAGCCATGCGCTGGTCGAAAGCGCCTGGATCGTCGCGGAAACCGCGAAGGCGACGAAGCCTATGCGTGCGATCCATTCATTGGCGATGACGCCGCGCAGCCGGCCGCCGAGAATGGCGCCCCCGATCGCGCCGACGCCGTAGGCGCCGAGCAGCACGCCATAGAGCAGTGGACCGCCCTGGATGATGTCGCGCGCCACCAGCGGCAGCAGCGCCAGCGTCGATATCGCGGTGAGGCCGAAGACGAAGCCGCGCAGCAGCACCTTCTCGATGTTGGGCGACATGGCGACGTAGCGAAGCCCTGCCGAGATCGCCAGCCCCAGGGACTCGCGAGGCAAGGTCGAGGCGGGCGTCTCGAGCTTCCAGCGGAAGAGCACGATGATGAGCGCGATGTAGCTGAAGGCATTGGCGGCAAAGGCGGCCGCCGCGCCCGAAGCGGCCACGATGGCGCCGCCGATCGCCGGGCCGACGCTTCGGGTCAGGTTGAAGCTCATCGAGTTCAGCGCCACCGCCTGCGGAACGTGGCTGCGCGGAACCATGTCGCCGACCGCCGCCTGCCAGGATGGATTGTGCAGCGCCGTGCCGCAGCCGATCAGGAAGGTGAAAGTCAGGAGCAGCCAGGGCGTCATCACGCCGGCATAGGCGAAAAACGCCAGCGCCACCGAGACGGTAAGCATGAAGCATTGCGCGACCAGCATCACCGAGCGGCGGTTGAAATTGTCGGCCAGCGCGCCCGAGATCAGCGAGAAGAGCATGATCGGCAAGGTGGTCGAAGCCTGCACCAGCGCGACGAGGTCGGCCGAGTTGGAGATCGAGGTCATCATCCAGGCGGCCCCCACGCCCTGGATCAGCGAGCCGAGATTGGAGGCGAGCGTGGCGAACCAGACATGGCGGAAGACGCCGGAGTCGAAGGGCGCAAAAGCGCCGGAGCGGGCGGGAATTGGCTGGTCGGGCATGCCGTTCTGGCCGGAATTCGGCTGTTGGCTTTCGAAATGAAGTTTCGGTACGGGCGCCTGCCGTGCTGGTTGCGTCGGCAAACGCTTCCTATTCGAGAATACTATTCCAGTTCGAACCGGCCTCCGCAACGTCCGCGCGCGTCGGGCCAAGGAAAACTCATAGGGCCACCTAAGCGGGTCTTTTCGCCGAAACCGGCATTGTGAAAAAAGCGGAGTCGGGAATCGATGCCGCCGAACGTCTTCATCATAGCGGCGGCGATCGCCGCTGGAACGTCATCGGAGCCAGCGCATTAGCAAATGCCTGGCGAACCGGCCTTGGAGACGAGAGGATAGACAATGACCGTTGCAAAGAACACGATCTGCGTTTGGTACGACAAGGATGCCGAAGAGGCGGCACGCTTCTATGCGGAAGTTTTTCCCGACAGCGAGGTGAAGGCCGTTTACCGGGCGCCCGGCGACTATCCGAGCGGCAAGCAGGGCGACGTCCTGACCGTGGACTTCACCGTGTGCGGCGTCCCTTGCATCGGCCTCAATGGCGGGCCGGTATTCAAGCAAAGCGAGGCCTTTTCCTTCCAGATCGCCACTGACGACCAGGAAGAAACCGACCGCTACTGGAACGCCATCGTCGGCAATGGCGGCAAGGAAAGCGAGTGCGGATGGTGCAAGGACAAATGGGGTGTCTCCTGGCAGATCACGCCGCGCACCCTGACCGACGCGATGGCGGCCGGCGGCGCCGAAGCCAAACGCGCCTTCGACGCCATGATGAAGATGCAGAAGATCGACGTGGCGAAGATCGACGCGGCGAGGCGGGGATAAGGCAGCCCCGGCGCATTGCTGCCAGCAAAAAACCCGCCGGATCGCTCCGGCGGGTTTTTTTTATCGTCGTTGACGCGCGGGGTTAAGCCGCGACGCCGGCAGGACTTAGTTGCCGCCCTGCTTCTTCAGCGCGGCGCCAAGGATGTCGCCGAGCGAGGCGCCGGAGTCGGTCGAGCCGTACTGGGCGACCGCTTCCTTCTCCTCGGCGATTTCCAGCGCCTTGATCGACACGGTGAGCTTGCGCGTCTTCTTGTCGAAGGCGATGACGCGGGCGTCCACCTTCTGGCCGACGGTGAAGCGCTCGGGGCGCTGCTCGTCGCGATCGCGGCTGAGGTCGGACCGCTTGATGAAGGTCTCGATGCCATGGTCGACGAGCCGCACTTCGAGCCCGCCGTCCTTGATGCCGGTCACTTCGCAGGTGACGACCGCGTTCTTGCGCAGTTCGCCGGAAGTGGCAGCCTCGCCGACCGCGTCGCGCGCCATCTGCTTGATGCCGAGCGAAATGCGCTCCTTCTCGACGTCGACGTCGAGAACCTGCGCCTTCACCATGTCGCCGCGGTTGTACTCCTCGATGACCTGCTCGCCCGGACGGTTCCAGTCGAGGTCGGAGAGGTGCACCATGCCGTCGACATCGCCTTCCAGGCCGATGAACAGGCCGAACTCGGTCTTGTTCTTGACCTCGCCCTCGACGACCGCGCCGACCGGATGGTTGCGCTTGAAGGCTTCCCACGGGTTCTCGAGCGTCTGCTTGAGACCGAGCGAGATGCGGCGCTTGGCCGGATCGACCTCGAGCACGACCACGTCGACCTGCTGCGAGGTCGACAGGATCTTGCCGGGGTGCACGTTCTTCTTCGTCCACGACATTTCCGAAACGTGGATGAGGCCTTCGATGCCCGGCTCCAGCTCCACGAAGGCGCCGTAGTCGGTGATGTTGGTGACGCGGCCCTTGTGGACGGATTCGAGTGGATAGTTCTTCTCCACCGAATCCCAGGGATCGTCCTGCAGCTGCTTCATCC
>JAEYXI010000082.1 GCA_023428515.1 Pseudomonadota bacterium
CGAGACGGCTAACGTGGCCGTGGAGGCCGAGGGTCGTTCCGGAGTTCCACGACTCCCCGCGCGAGAGCGACGGGGACAAGGCGCTGGTATGTCCTTGGCGTCGGCACGTAGAAACCACCGGCGACAACGTGATCCCTCGGGAATCACAAGCCGGAAGGTCCTTCGCAGGGAATGGAACGGCCAAAGAACGCCGGACGGGCGGCCGCAAGGTCGCACGTATTACTAAGATGAGCGACTGAACGGCCGCCCGTCTTCCCACCCAATCAAGGAGCCAGATCGGAAACGAGGCGTGGCGACGATGAAACGCGCCATAGCAACGCTTCGCCTCTCCCCGTTCACGGGGAGAGGATGCCGGCAGGCAGGTGAGGGGCAGCGCGAGCTTGCGGGAACCAGGCTCCGCCCCTCATCCGCCAAACGCCGCCCATTGCACCCACACTCCACACGAGGCATGGTCCGCGACCGGACAGGAGAGCACCATGAAGACGACGATCGAGAAGCTGCCGGGCGACACCGAGGGCGTGTCCTACGAACTCACCGTGTTCCGCTTCAAGGGCTCCTCGAAGAAGGCGCCGACCGCCTATATCCAGGCCGCGCTCCATGCCGGCGAACTGCCTGGCGTCGTCGCCATCCATGCCCTGATGCCCAAGCTGCGCGCCGCGGAAGCCGAAGGCCGCATCCTCGGCGACATCACCATCGTGCCGGCAGCCAATCCCGTGGGACGCGCGCAGTATCATTTCGGCGAGGTGCAGGGCCGTTTCCATTTGGGCACCCGCACCAATTTCAACCGCGATTTTCCGCTGCTCGATCGTCCCGACAAAAGCGCCCTTCCCCCTGTCACGGCCGCCTCGACCGTCGATGCGCGCCTGAAGCGTCTGCTCGTCGAGCTTTCCATCGGCCACGACATCGTGCTCGACCTGCATTGCGACTTCGAGAGCGTCTCCTACCTCTACGTTCCCGTGCAGCTTTGGCCAGCCATGCAGGACTGCGCGGCGGCGCTCGGCGTCGAGGCGGTGATCCTCTGGGAAGGCGAATCCGGCGCGGCCTTCGAAGAGGCGGCGATCCATCCCTGGCTGCAGGTGCCGCCCGAGAAGGCCGGCCTCGACCGCCGCGTCGTCACCACGGTCGAATATCGCGGCCTGCGCGACGTCGAGACGTCGCTTGCTAAATCCGACGCGGAGGGCATCTACCGGCTGCTCGCCGCCCGCGGCGTCATCGCCGACGAGAAGGCGGCGAAGCCGAAAAAATTCACCGGCGTCGCCGCTCCGATCGGCAATGTCGAACTGATCTCGATGCCGCGCGCCGGCGCCATCCTGTTCCACGTCGAGCCCGGCCAGCGCGTCAGGAAGGGCGCTAGGCTCGCCACCATCGTGCACACGCCGGGCACGGAGGATGGCTCGATCGACATCAACGCGCCGCAGGCCGGCTATGTGCTCACCCGCAGCGCGCATCGTTCCGGCCGCGCCGGCGACGACATCATCAAGCTGGTCGGCGAAGTGCGCAGCGCCAAGCCCAAGGCCGGCGCGCTGGAGGATTGACGCAAAAAAAGCCCGGAGCTTGCGCTCCGGGCTTCGGGAGAAAACTCATCCCCGCGGCATGGCCGCGTGGTATTCAGATCACGAAGATCCAGTTCGCGATCAGCACCACCGCGACACCCGCCGCCAGCGTCAGGTAGGGAAGCATGCCCGCCTTGCGCACCGCGAGGTCGGCTTCCTTGATGCCTAGGTCGTCCAGCATGTGCGGCGGGAACTTGCCGCCGTCCTGGATGTAATGGCGGAACCAGAACACCGGGATGATCAGCGCCGCCGCGATGATGCCGGCCCACAGCGCCCACGGGTTCCACACCTTGGCGCCGGCGCCCATGAACATGGCGTTGACGAAGGAGAGAATGCAGCCCGCCGCGATGAAGAAGGTCGGCGCCTTCCAGGGGCGCGGTATGTGGCCGTTGTCGATGCGGTGGATCCAGCCGGCATTGAGGTTGAGGAAGTTGAAGATGATGTAGCCGCAGTTCGACACGGCGAGGATGAAGAAGTAGCTCGTCGCATCCGCCGCCGCGATCGCCAGCAGGAACAGGTTGAAGACGAGGTCCGTCAACATCGCCGCCGTCGGCGCGCCGTGCGGGTTCACGCGGCTGAGGTACTTCGGCAGCCAGCCGTCGACCGAGCCCTGGTAGAGCGTGCGCGAGGAGCCGGCCATCGCCGTCATGATCGCCAGCATCAGCGCCAGGATCATCAGCATGATCATGATCGAGGTGATGATGCCCGTCCCGCCGACCATCTGGGCCATGGCGTGGCCGACGCCCGAGCCGTCGACGATCGGCGTCGCCAGCATGCCTTCCAGGCCGAGCACGCCCTGGAAAGTGAACGGCACCAGGCTGTAGAGCACGAGGCAAAGCAGGCCGGAATAGAGGATGGCCCTGACCGTATCGCGCTGCGGGTTCTTGAACTCGCTGGTGAAGCAGATCGAGGTCTCGAAGGCATAGGCCGACCACGCGGCGATGAACATGCCGCCGAAGACCAGCGTCCATCCGGAGATGTTCCATGTCCCGGGTTCAGGCGCATAGGCCGTCGCCAGCGGAACGAAGGGCGAATAATTGTCCCAGTTGATCTGGCCGGTCAGGATCGGAACGATGCCGACGATCAGCATCGGGATGATGACGATCAGGCCGATGAACTTCTGGACACTGGCAGTGCCCAGGATGCCGCGATGCTGGATCGAGAAGACGATCAGCATCAGGATGACGCCGATCCAGAACACCGCATTAAGCGAGAAGCTCACCGGGCCGAACGTGCCGCTGTAGAGCGTCCAGTCGCGTATCCCGGGCGTGCCTGCTGCCGTCAGCGCGGCGATCGCGTCGGCAGCCGCCTTGCCGGCATTGGCCGGGTCTGCGAGCCAGGCCGCCACCTCCGGCGAAGCTTCCGAGAAGCCGGGAATCGGCGCCAGCGCGCTGAGGATATACGCCGCCGCGATCGAGCAGCCGAGCGACAGCACCGGCGTCCAGGCGAGCCAGTTGCACCACACCGACAGCGGCGCGATGAACTTCGAATAGCGCAGCCAGGCCGTTGCGCCATAGACCGCCGCGCCGCCGGACTTGGACGGGAACAGCCCCGCGATCTCGGCATAGGTGAAAGACTGGATCAGCCCGAGGATCACCGAAGCGATCCAGATGGCGAAAGCGAGGTTGCCCGTCGTGCCGGCAATGCCGCCAATCGAGAAAAGCACAAGCGCCGGCACGCCGCTCGCCACCCAGAAGGCGCCCTGCCAATTGATGGTCCTGTGCAGTTGGCCGTCCTGCGGCGCAACGGCACCCGTCGTTATGGAAGTCATGGTGTGAAGTCCCCTCTCCAAGGCGCGCTTTTGCGCGCCGGTTGTTGGCTCTTCGCCTGCGGGCGGGACTGTCCCGATCACACCCGAGACGGCAGCTTCTTTCCGCTCAGTTGGTTTTTTTTCTTGTCAGTGAAGAGTGACACAATGTTTCGCCGCGTCAAGAGGCCGCATCCCATCGTCAACCGGCCTTTTCATCAACGCTGAATCCGGTTGCGCGCCGGATCGTTCGCCGCTAAGGAAAATGCCATGTCGAAGCTTTCGAACGCGATGAACTGGTGGTGGGCCTGCTGACAGCGGCCTGACTGCGCACGCGCGCAAGAAATTTGGTGGCCGCAGGGAAAATCCCGGGCGGCCATTTGTTTTTCAAGTGCTTTCCGGGTCCCGCAGAGGAAAACGGAGACGGGAATGACCATCGAAGTGCTTGAGAATGGGGCGGAACGATTTACGACCGCCGGCGGGGTGACGATCACCAGGGAACGACACGACACGCCCTATGGCGGCGCCATCGAGGCCTATATCGACGGGCTGAACAGCCGTCGCGGTGCGGTCTTTTCCTCCAACTACGAATACCCCGGTCGCTACACCCGCTGGGACACGGCGATCATCGATCCGCCGGTCGTCATCTCGGCCCGCGGGCGCGCCATGCGCATCGAGGCGCTCAACGACCGTGGCGAGATCCTACTGCCGATCATCGGCAAGGCGATTTCGACACTGAAAGAGGTGACGCTCACCCAGACCTCGAAGCAGCGGCTGGCGCTGACCGTTGCCGAACCCGGCCGCGTCTTCACCGAGGAGGAACGCAGCCGCGTGCCGTCGGTCTTCACCGTGCTGCGCGCCATCACGGGCCTCTTCCGCACTGAGCAGGACGCCAACCTCGGCCTCTACGGCGCCTTCGGTTACGACCTCGCCTTCCAGTTCGACCCGGTCGACTATTCGCTAAAGCGTGCCGAAAGCCAGCGCGACCTCGTGCTTTACCTGCCCGACGAAATTCTGGTCGTCGACCATCACCAGGCTAAGGCGTGGCACGACCGCTATGACTATTCCGGCAACGGCTTCTCGACGGAGGGCCTGCCGCGCGATGGGGAGAAGGCGCCCTTCAAGCCCTCGGATCGCATACCGCCCCGTGGCGACCACGAACCCGGCGAATATGCCAAGCTGGTCACCAAGGCCATGGAGAGTTTCCGCCGCGGCGACCTCTTCGAGGTCGTTCCCGGCCAGATGTTCTATGAGCGCTGCGAGACGGCTCCGTCAGAAATCTCCCGCCGGCTGAAGCAGATCAACCCCTCGCCCTATTCTTTCTTCATCAATCTCGGCGAGGGCGAGTACCTGATCGGCGCCTCGCCCGAGATGTTCGTGCGGGTCAACGGCCGGCGCGTCGAGACCTGCCCGATTTCCGGCACGATCAAGCGCGGTGACGACGCCATCTCGGATTCCGAGCAGATCCTGAAGCTGCTGAATTCGAAGAAGGACGAGTCCGAACTCACCATGTGCTCGGACGTCGACCGCAACGACAAATCCAGGGTCTGCGAGCCCGGCTCGGTCCGCGTCATCGGTCGCCGCCAGATCGAGATGTATTCGCGCCTCATCCATACGGTCGACCACATCGAGGGGCGGCTGCGCGAAGGCATGGACGCTTTCGACGCCTTCCTCAGCCACGCCTGGGCCGTCACCGTCACCGGCGCGCCCAAATTGTGGGCAATGCGCTTCATCGAGCAGAATGAAAAGAGCCCGCGCGCCTGGTATGGCGGGGCGATCGGCATGGTGCATTTCAACGGCGACCTGAACACAGGCCTGACGCTTCGAACCATCCGCATCAAGGACGGCATCGCCGAGGTGCGTGCCGGCGCGACGCTGCTTTATGATAGCGTACCCGAGGAAGAAGAAGCAGAAACCGAACTGAAGGCATCAGCCATGCTCTCCGCCATTCGCGACGCCAAGTCAGGCAATTCCGCAACCGCCGAACGTGAGGCGTCCAAGGTCGGCGACGGCGTCAACATCCTGCTCGTCGACCACGAGGACAGCTTCGTCCATACGCTGGCCAACTACTTCCGCCAGACTGGCGCCAATGTCTCGACCGTACGCTCGCCGGTCGCCGACGAAGTGTTCGACCGGTTGAAGCCGGATCTGGTCGTGCTGTCGCCCGGTCCCGGTCTGCCCAAGGATTTCGACTGTGCCGCGACCATCAGGAAGTCTCGCCAACGAGACTTGCCGATCTTCGGCGTCTGCCTCGGCCTCCAGGCGCTCGCCGAAGCCTATGGCGGCGAGCTTCGCCAATTGCATGTCCCGATGCACGGCAAGCCCTCGCGCATCCGCGTCTCGAAGCCCGGCGTCATCTTCTCGGGCCTGCCAAAGGAAGTCACCGTCGGCCGCTATCACTCGATCTTCGCCGATCCGGTACGGCTGCCCGACGAATTCGTCGTCACGGCCGAAACCGAGGACGGCGTCATCATGGCCTTCGAGCATCGCAAGGAGCCTGTCGCGGCCGTGCAGTTCCACCCGGAATCGATCATGACGCTCGGCCAGAATGCCGGCATGCGCATGATCGAGAACGTCGTCGCCCATCTGCCGCGCAAGGCAAAGGTCAAGGCAGCCTGAATTGAACGCATTATCTCCTTCGGCGGCCATCAAGCAGAAGGTCGCCCGGCTTGCGTTGTGGTCGATCATCGTCGCCTTCGTGGTCCTCGGTCTGAAGACG
This sequence comes from Pseudomonadota bacterium, assembly GCA_023428515.1. Next base: position 6,020 of record JAEYXI010000082.1, read on the forward strand.
TTCGCCTGGTGGATCACCGGCTCGGTTGCGCTCTATTCCGACGCGCTGGAATCGATCGTCAACGTGGTGACGGCGATCGCCGCGCTTTGGGCGATCCGTGTCAGCCACATGCCTGCGGACCGTGACCACCAGCATGGTCACCACAAGGCTGAATATTTTGCGGCGGTGCTGGAAGGCGCGATGATCATCGTCGCCGCTCTTCTGATTATGTCGCAGGTGTTTCGGACGCTGAGCAATCCAAGCCCGCTCGAGCAGCCTTGGGAAGGCCTGGCCGTGAACGGCTTCGCTGCCGTCCTGAATGCCGTCTGGGCCTTCGTCCTCATCCGCCAGGGACGCAGCGCGAAATCGCCCGCGCTCGAAGCTGACGGCCACCACCTGATGACGGACGTGATGACCTCGGGCGGCGTCATCGCCGGACTGATCCTGGCGGTCCTCACGGGCTGGACGATCCTCGATCCGCTGCTCGCCGCGCTGGTCGGCGTCACCATCCTGTGGTCGGGCTGGC
>JAEYXI010000096.1 GCA_023428515.1 Pseudomonadota bacterium
GTGGTAGGCGGCGGCGCTGGCGTGGTCGGCGGAGCGGCTGCCGGCACCGTCATCGATCCGCCGGAGCGCGTACGCACCTACGTCACGACCAACGAGGTCGAACCGGTCTATCTCGACGGCGAAGTCGTCGTCGGCGCCGGTCTTCCCGAAACCGTGACGCTCAGGGAAATCCCCGACTACGAATACCGCTACGTCTATGTGAACGGCCAATCGGTTCTGGTCGAGCCAGGCTCGCGTCGGGTCGTCTATGTGATGCGTTGATCCGAACAGTCCGCGGAAGCGGTCAGTGAAGAGCCCGCCCGGAACTATCCGGGCGGACTCTTTTTCAGCATCGCGATTTTCACCATCACGACCGAAGCTTTCGCGCGCCTCTTGACGCGGGGCGGTTTCATCGAGCCAATCGCGGCAGGCATTCTCTCCAGGATTCCCCGATGGCCATCGATCCCGCCGCTTTCGAGCGTTACCGGCACACGCCGAACGAAAAGACGACGCTGCCCCGCCTGATCGGCGGCACGATCGTCATCGCGCTGTGCTGGTTCGCCGTCACCATCGGCGTCGTCTTCGCCGGCACCTACGGCTGGATCCTGTCGGGTGCCGAGAGCGCGCTCACCTTCGAGGAAGGGCCTGTCCTCGACCGCTTCCTGACCACCGCCGGCGGCCTCCTGGCCACGCTCGCCAGCTTCCTCGGCATCTGGCTCGGCGTCTGGATCGCCATGCGCTCCTTCCACCGCGAGAAGCTCAGGCGCCTGTTCGGCAACAGCGCCCGCCTTTCGCGGTCCGGCTTCCTCAACGGTTTCGTCGCCGTGCTGATCACCTCGATCGTCACCGAGCTATGCTATCTCGTCATCATCCCGGACGTCGGACGCGGTCCGATCGGCATCGGCACCTGGCTGCTCTTCCTGCTGCCGATCCTCTTCCTCGCCTTCGTCCAGACCTCCTCGGAGGAACTCCTGTTCCGCGGCTATCTGCAGCGAGGCCTCGCCTATCGCTTCCGCAGCCCGTGGATCTGGGCCGTGCTGCCGACGATCGTCTTCACCGCGCTGCACTGGAACCCTGGCGCCGTGCTCGGCATGAACATCGGCGTCGCCATCTCGATCGGCGCCTTCGCCGCCCTGCTCGCGCTCCTCGTCTACGCCACCGGCAATCTCGGCGCCGCGATGGGCGCCCATTTCGGCAACAACATCGTCGGCTTCCTGCTGATCTCGCACGACGACACGCTGGGCGGCCTGGCGCTCTTCCGCGCCCCGCCGCTCGACGGCCTCGCCTGGACGCCCACCGAGACCGCTGTCATCGCCGGCATCAGCATTGTTTCCATCCTGCTGACCTGGCTGCTGCTTCTTCACCCCCGCTCGCCGCTCAGGGTGACGCCGGACCTCGGCTAGCGTGCGCCCCGAAACTTGACTCTTTCCGGCTTTTCCTGTCTAAGCCCGCCAAATTCCGCGACGAGTAGATACTCCGAGCAAGCCGACCGGGACCCCCAAAGCCCTGCATAGGGTGGGTATAAATCGATCCCGGAGGCCAACACCCGGCAGCGCAATGCGCCCCCGGGTGCTTTTTGGCTTTGCGCATTGCTTGGACCTCCGGCGTGGACGTACTACCTCTCGGGTTTGTCGCCTGAGAACAAGGGAAAGAAATGTTCGAGAGCTTACAGGAACGCCTTGGCTCCATCCTGAACGGCCTGACCGGCCGCGGCGCGCTGTCGGAGGCCGACGTCTCCGCAGCCCTCCGCGAGGTGCGCCGTGCGCTGCTCGAAGCGGACGTCGCGCTCGATGTCGTGCGTTCCTTCACCGACAAGGTGCGCGCCAAGGCCGTCGGCGCCGAGGTGCTGAAGTCGATCAAGCCCGGCCAGATGGTCGTCAAGATCGTCCATGACGAGCTGGTCGACATGCTGGGCTCGGAAGGCGTCGCCATCGATCTCAACGCGCCGGCTCCCGTCGTCGTCATGATGGTCGGCCTGCAGGGCTCGGGCAAGACGACGACGTCAGCGAAGATCGCCAGGCGCCTCACCGACCGCCAGGGCAAGAAGGTCCTGATGGCCTCGCTCGACACGCGGCGCCCCGCCGCGCAGGAGCAGCTGCGCCAGCTCGGCGAGCAGACGGGCGTCGCCACGCTGCCCATCATCGCCGGCCAGTCGCCGGTGCAGATCGCCGGACGTGCCGTGCAGGCCGCGAAACTCGGCGGCCACGACGTCGTCATCCTCGACACCGCCGGCCGTACCCATATCGACGAGCCCTTGATGGCCGAGATGGCCGAGATCAGGAAGGCGTCGAACCCGCACGAGATCCTGCTCGTCGCCGACTCGCTGACCGGCCAGGACGCCGTCAATCTCGCCAAGAGTTTTGACGAGCGCGTCGGCATCACCGGCCTGGTGCTCACCCGCATGGACGGCGACGGCCGCGGCGGCGCGGCACTGTCGATGCGCGCCGTCACCGGCAAGCCGATCAAGCTGATCGGCACCGGCGAGAAGATGGATGCGCTGGAGGAATTCCACCCCAAGCGCATCGCCGACCGCATCCTCGGCATGGGCGACATCGTCAGCCTCGTGGAAAAGGCCGCCGAGACGATCGACGCCGAGAAGGCCGCGGCGATCGCCAAGAAGATGCAGGCGGGCAAATTCGACCTGAACGACCTCGCCGGCCAGCTCGAGCAGATGTCGAAGCTCGGCGGCATGGGCGGCATCATGTCCATGATGCCCGGCATGAGCGGCATGAAGGACAAGCTCGCCTCCGCCGGCCTCGACGACAAGATGTTCAAGCGCCAGGTCGCCATCATCTCCTCGATGACAAAGGCAGAGCGCGCCAATCCCGACCTCCTCAAGCACAGCCGCAAGAAGCGCATCGCGGCAGGCTCCGGCACCGACGCCGCCGAGATCAACAAGCTGCTGAAAATGCACCGCCAGATGGCCGACATGATGAAGGCGATGGGCGGCAAGGGCAAAGGCGGCGGCATGATGCGCGGCATGATGGGCGGCCTCGCCTCGAAG
>JAEYXI010000208.1 GCA_023428515.1 Pseudomonadota bacterium
CCTGCAACCCGCATCGCCCACAGCGCCGTCGCAAACCGTGCGTCCGGCGACGCCGGTCGCGCCCGCTCCGCCGACGGTTCCGCAGTCCGGGCCGGCGCGTGAAAAGGCCGAGGCCACACCGGACGACCCGGCGGCAGGCCAGGCCCCGGCGGCTCAGCCTTCGCCTTCGACGCCGGGATAGCTTTCCCGCCTGTTGGAGACAGGAAGTCTCGTCAGGCCTCTACGAAGGCCTCGAAGCCGCCGAAGATCATGCGCTTGCCGTCGAACGGCATCTTGTCCATGTCGCCCTGCATGCGCGGATCCTCCATCACCTTTTTCATGATGCGGTCGCGTGCCTCGCGGGATTCATAGGTCACCCAGGAGAAGATGACGATCTCGTCGTCCTTGGCCTGAACGGCGCGCGGGAACGACGTGAGTTCACCGTAGGGCACGTCGTCGGCGGACGTTTCAACATAGCTCAGCGCGCCGTGCTCCATCCACACAGTCCTCCCCTTGCGAGCCATCTCCTTGTACTCGTCGAGCCGGGCTTTCGGCACGGCAAGCAGGAAACCGTCGACATAGGTCATCGCTATTCTCCCTTGTTGTCCGCCCAAGGACGAACGGGCGGGCGTCGATCCGACACCCGCCCGTTCTTTTATGCTGGCAGCTTGCCCTTTCGGGCGTCTATCAGCCCTCGCAGTAGCGGATCGGGCCGATCTGCACGCAATTGCGGCCGCCGCGATCGTAGCGCCTGAGCACGCGGACGCGGCAGTTGGGACCGACGTGACGATGAACGACGCGCCCGTACCCCGGCACGAAGTGCCGCCGCGCGTCGCGATGGCAGTCGCGCGGCCTGCCGCCCCCGCCATCGACGCGAACCGGACGGCAATTCCTGAGATGGCGATGGGTTGCGGTACGCCCGAACTCGGGAACGTAGGCGCGCCGAACGTCGGAATGACAGCGGTGGACAGGTATGACGAGACTTTGGCTTGGCGGCTGTGCGCCGGGCGAGGCGAAGGGGGCCGCGCTTACGGGTGACACCAAGGCGAAGCTGGCGGCCAGGCAGGCCGCAGATGCGAAGCGAAGCAGTTTCATGCAATGTTCCTCGAAAATGCGTCCCAACGTGCCCAAACGTCTTTCCGCCGGAAAAGTTCAGGCGCCGCAATCAGGCATGGGTAAGAAAAAATTGCAACCAGGGCTAGAAAACAAGCTTGCCGACCTTGCCCCCGCAGGTCGGACCTTGATGTAGACTTGCACCGTTACCGGCCGGGCCTTCCGGTCTTGCCGGTACGTTTCTTGCGGCTCTTCTCCTCGGCCGGATCCTCATAGGACCCCGCGCCGATCTTCTCGCGCTTGACCGGCTTGGCGCCTTCGACCGGTTTCTCGGTGCGGCGCACGGTCATCTCGTCCAGCGAGTTCTTGCGGAAGAGGGAAGGACGCATGCCGTCGTCGCGCACGCCGTAGTCGGACTCGTGCGCTTCCTTGGCCGACTGCTGCTTGAACAGCGAGCGCGAGACGGCGCCGGCCGGTGTCACCGAGTCTGTGCCGGGACCCATGTCGTCGAGCGACGGTTTGGAAAAAAGCGGCTTCTTCATCGGCTTGGCGCCGTCGGCGCCCATCTCGTCGAGATGCGGCTTGCGGAACAGGTTCGGCCGCGCAGCCTTTTCCGCCGCTTCCGCCTCGCGCAACGCATCGAGCTTGCGGAACCGCTCTTGCTCCTCCGCCGTGCGATGCCTGGCAACGCCTTTGTTGTGCTTGCCCTTCTCGCGGCCGCTCGACGGGCTCTGCGCCTCGACTTCGCGGGCCAGCGGATCGTCCGAAACCAGCAGTTCCATCTCGGTCAGCCGCTTGATCTCGTCGCGTAGCCGCGCGGCCTCCTCGAAGTTGAGGTCGGCGGCGGCGTCGCGCATCTTCTTCTGCAGGAACTCCAGATGCGCCTTGAGATTGTTGCCGACCATGTTGCCGTCGGCGGCGAAGTCGGAGATGTCGGGCCGGACGTGGTCCTTCTCGTAGACGGAATCGAGGATGTCGGCGATGCGCGATTTCACGCTCTCCGGCGTGATGCCGTTCGCTTCGTTCCAGGCAAGCTGCTTCTCGCGGCGGCGGTTGGTCTCCGCCATAGCCCCCTCCATCGAACCGGTGACCTGGTCGGCATAGACGATGACCTTGCCGTCGCCGTTGCGCGCCGCGCGGCCGATCGTCTGGATGAGCGACGTCTCGGAGCGCAGGAACCCTTCCTTGTCGGCATCGAGGATGGCGACGAAGCCGCATTCGGGGATGTCGAGGCCCTCGCGCAGCAGGTTGATGCCGACCAGCACGTCGAAGGCGCCGAGGCGGAGGTCGCGCAGGATCTCGATGCGCTCCAGCGTCTCGATGTCCGAGTGCATGTAGCGCACGCGCACGCCGTTCTCGTGGAGATATTCGGTGAGGTCCTCGGCCATACGCTTGGTCAGCACCGTGACCAGCGTACGGTAGCCCTTCTTGGTCGTCTCGCGGATCTCGCCGACGACATCGTCTACCTGTGTTTTTGCAGGACGCACCTCGACCGGCGGGTCGATCAGGCCGGTCGGGCGGATGACCTGTTCGGCGAAGACGCCGCCGGCCTGTTCCATCTCCCAGCCGCCCGGCGTCGCGGACACGGCGACCGACAGCGGGCGCATCGCGTCCCACTCCTCGAAGCGCAGCGGACGGTTGTCCATGCAGGAGGGAAGCCGAAAACCGTATTCGGCGAGCGTCGCCTTGCGGCGGAAGTCGCCGCGATTCATGCCGCCGATCTGCGGGATGGTGACGTGGCTCTCGTCGACGAAGATCAGCGCATTGTCAGGCACGTATTCGAACAGTGTCGGCGGCGGATCGCCGGGACGACGGCCGGTCAAATAGCGCGAATAGTTCTCGATGCCGGCGCACGAACCGGTCGCCTCCAGCATCTCCAGGTCGAAGCGCGTGCGCTGCTCAAGCCGCTGCGCCTCCAGCAGACGTCCAGCCTTTTCAAGCTCTTGCAGGCGGTGCTGAAGTTCTTCCTTGATCGACTTGATGGCCTGATTCAAGGTCGGGCGCGGCGTCACGTAGTGCGAGTTCGCGTAGATCTTCACCGACTTCAGATCGCCGGTCTTCTGGCCGGTCAGCGGATCGAACTCGGTTATCTGCTCGATCTCGTCGCCGAACAGCGAGATGCGCCATGCCGAGTCCTCGAGGTGGGCCGGAAAAATCTCGATCGTGTCGCCGCGCACGCGAAACGAGCCGCGCACGAAGTTGATATCCTGCCGCTTGTATTGCTGGGCGACGAGGTCGGCGAGCAACTGGCGCTGGTCGAGCCGGTCGCCGACCGTCATCTGGAAGGTCATCGCCGTATAGGTCTCGACCGAGCCGATACCGTAGATACAGGAGACCGACGCGACGATGATGACGTCGTCGCGCTCCAAGAGCGAACGTGTCGCCGAGTGGCGCATGCGGTCGATCTGCTCGTTGATCGAGCTTTCCTTCTCGATGAATGTGTCGGTGCGCGGGACGTAGGCCTCCGGCTGGTAGTAGTCGTAGTAGGAGACGAAATACTCGACCGCGTTGTCGGGGAAGAATTTCTTGAACTCGGAATAGAGCTGCGCGGCGAGCGTCTTGTTCGGCGCCAGGATCAAAGCGGGGCGCTGCGTCTCCTCGATCACCTTCGCCATGGTGAAGGTTTTTCCCGAGCCGGTGACGCCGAGCAGCACCTGCGTGCGCTCCGCTTCGCCAACGCCCGAAACGAGATCCTTGATCGCCTGGGGCTGGTCGCCGGCAGGCTCGAAGTCGCTGACCATCTTGATGGCGACGCCGCCTTCGGATTTTTCCGGACGGGCAGGGCGGTGCGGAACCCACAGCTCGCCGTTCTTGTGCAGCGGGTTGCCGCTCTCGATCAGCTTGGACAGCGCCGCGACGGTGGCGGTGACGCCGGAATTGGAGAGCTTGTCGACGTCCTCGAGCGCGATATCGAGGCCGGGAACCGGGTTCAGGCCAGCGGCGGCGCGCTCCTTCGGCGTCGCGGCCCCGCCCATCGACGTGCCGCGCGCGGTCTTGGTCGGAGCGGTCGAGCGCTCGGGAATTTTTTTCTTCGGCTTTGCAGGCGCTTTCTCCGCCTCCTTCGCGATCTCGTCCGCCCAGTCGGCGATCGAACCCGAGAGCGGCTTGCCCGAAAGTTCCGGCTGCGGTGCCTCGGAGAAGCCGCCGCGCTCGAGCGGGACGGCCGCATCGAGGTAATCCGTGAGCGGATTGCCACGCTTGCGATAGCCGTCCTGTGACGGCGACTTCTTTTCGGGGGTTTTGGCCATGACCCGAATATGGGGCGAGTCAGGCCGAATGGAAAGTGTCAGTTGGGTGCGGGGCGCAAGCCAGCCCGCCATGCTGACAGGAGGGTGTCAGCATGGCCGTCACTGCCGCCTCCGAAAAGAACGGTGGACGGCAGTTACGTAAAAGTTGACGCAACGGCACAATGATGATGTGTTCGCGTCAGGGCACTGGCATGAGGCAAGGCACACGCGCTGTGTTTGCCTCAGCAATCCGGATTGGAGGATTGACATGCCACTGCTTACAGCACTTGCACTCAGCATCGGTATCCTTGGCGGCATCGCGACCTATCTGTTCGTCGGGCCGGCAGCCGCGCTCGGCCTGCAGATCTGGGCCGCCTTCGTGGCCTGGGCCGCCTATTACCATTCAGGCGGCAAGGAAGCCTCGCTCAAGAACAACATTCCCGCGCATATCTGGGGGGCGCTGCTCGGCTGGGTGGCGTTGCTCGGCATCAACGCGCTGGCTGGCTCGCTCGGCGTGCCGGTCGCGGCGGGGATTTCGGTCGCGGTGACCGTGATCGTCCTGGTGCTCGGCGCCAATCTGCCGCTGTTCGCCCAGATTCCGTCGGCGGTCTACGGATATGCCTGCGTCGCGGCTTATGCGCTGCTGGCCGGCAAGCTCGGCACACTGGCCTCGGCATCGCTGGTCGACAATCCGTTGATCAACATCATCGTGTCGATGATCATCGGATCGCTGCTCGGCTGGCTGTCCGAGAAGATCGCCACGGGGCTTGCCGCCAAGGCGCCTGCGGCGGCATCCGCCTGATATCGAAGCATGCCGGCCGGTTGCATTGCCGGCCGGCGTGCGAGGAATACGAGAAGAGATCATAGGCGCCGAACAGGCTGTAGCGGGCAGCCACGAGGTTCGGCTTGCCAAGCCATGCCGAACCGGGTTCTGGTCGGCGCGTGTCGAACTTTCCGCTGTCCTACAAGCTTTCCTGGCTGCCGCGCCTGCTCAGGCCTTCGCTGGCTGGGAACGGCGGTGATTTCGGTCCGATGGAACAGCGATGGCTCGCCGATGGGCCAACCGCGCGGCTGGTCTTCCTCGGCGATATTTCTGCTGTCGCCAGTCGCGATCCGCCCGAGATCGACCATGCGTTGCGCGAAGTCATCGCGGGAGCCGATCTGGTCGTCGCCAATTGCGAGAGCCCGGTCATGGAGCGACCAAGTTTCCCTCTGGCGACTAGGCTGCAGCTCCGCCATGCGATGACGCCTGCTTTCCTTGACGGGGTTCTGGCTGCCGCGGGCATCAGCCCGGAGAAGCTGGTGCTGTCGCTCGCCAACAATCATGTGCTCGACCAGGACGTGGCCGGGTTCGACGAGACGGTGGCCCGACTGACGGATCGTGGCATCCGGACAATAGGCACGATGGCCGGCGGGCTGGTGCGGCAGGTAGAGGCGGGGCCGCTGACCATCGGCCTGCTCGCCTTCACCCAATGGCGCAACGCCCGCGCCGAGCATTTTGCAGGGCGGGTGGCCATGACGGACGGCATAGCGGGATGGCGTGGGAAGGCCGGCAATATCGATCTGCTCTGCGCCGTGCCGCATTGGGACTTCGAGTTCCGGCATTTTCCCGGGGGCGATACGCGCGCGCTGGCCCGGATGCTGGCGCAAGAGGGGGCGGGGCTGGTCGTTGGCGGCCACGCCCATGTCGTTCAGCCGGCGGAGCGAATAGGCAGAACGCTGGTCGCTTACGGCTTGGGCGACTTCCTCGGCACCGTTCTTCCATGCGCGCCGTGGCCGCTGAGGATCGGCGCGATACTGTCGGTCGAGCTAAGCGCCGACGCGGAGAACAAGGGGCGAGTCGCCGCCTATCATGTTCTTCCGTTCGTGCGTGAGAGACGAGGTCGGCACGAGAGGCTCATTCCACTGGGGGCGGCCGAAGGGCCGAGCGCCGCAAAGGCCAGGCAGCGGATCGCGGCCATCTTCGGCGATTCAGGCGGCGGACAAGGGTCGCAAAAATCGCTATAGGTCCATGACGGAGGGTGTGATGGACGCGAAGGGTTTCATGCCCGATGACGACGTCATCGCCGGCATCAAGGCCGACCTTGAAAGATACGAGGCAGAGCGCAGCCGGGCGCACAGGGCAGTCATGTGGCGGGTGCCGGTCTTCCTCGGCCTGTGCCTGCTTGCGGTCTATGGCATCGCCTGGTTCCTGAACACCTTCGCCGATCTGAACGAGCTGTGGATTTCGCCATGGCATGTCTTTCTCTACGGCTTGGCGTGCGTCACGGTTTTTAGCCTCTATCGCTCGGCCAGGAGCCCGGCGCGAAAACTGCAGCAGTCGTTTCGTGAAAGGGTGCTCCCGACCGTTTTCGGCTTCATCCAGGACGTCGACTACAAGCACGATCAGACGCCGATCTCCTTCGAACGGATGCCGCGCGGGATCGTGGACGGCTTCAACAGGCAGCGTTTCGACGACGTCATCTCCGGCCGGTACGAGGATTTTCCATTCGAACTCTACGAGGCTACGCTTTCCCTGGGATCGGGCAGTTCGAAAAGCGATCTCTTCAGGGGCGTCATCGTTGCTTTCGAGGCGATCGAGCCCTTCCCGGGCCTGCTGGTGGCGACGCGCAAGACCGGCAAGGTCGTCGGCTTCTTTCGCGGCCTGTTCGCCAGCAAGACGGAAGAGTTGCGGAGCGGCGTGCCTGACCTCGACGAGAATTATGAGTTCAGCACCGACAATGCCGAGGCCGCACGCCCGCTGGTGACCGGGCGGCTGGCACAGGCGCTGCAATGGCTGGGCGAGGCGTGGCCGGAACAGCCGGCTCGCGTGGCGCTAAGCGGCAACGCCGGCTTCCTGCTGATACCGTTGAAGAAGAATTTCTTCGAACTGCCGGATGTTTCGCAGCCGCTCGACTATGAGAGCCATGTGGCGCCGATGATCGCCGACATGGTGTCGCTGCTGGCCACCGCCGCGCTGGTGCGCAAGGTGGGCGCGGCAGACGAGGGCGCCGACACGAAGTCGGCCTGAAGCAGGTCGAGCAGCAACGGCGGCCCCCAAAAACAGAGATGACGCCGGGATTTCTCCCAGCGCCTCCCTGTCAGACCAGTGCCTTTGCGCTTGCACCGCTACCCGAAAGCAGCAGGCCGCGCCGGCCCTTTGTCGTGACGGTCTTCGCAAAGCGCTTCTCGAAAGATTCGCATCTGCTAGACCAACGCCTGCTTCTCCCGAAGGGTCCGCTGACGTGCCATCGAAAGTCTTTCCCGGCCTTTCATGGCAGCATCGGTCCGCCGTGGCGTTTGCACGCTTCCCGCGGTCCCCCGTCCGTCTGACTGGTGCGTTCGAGCAAGCCCGCCGCTTTCCTGTCCCCGGTTTCGGGGTTCCCCAGGTGGTTCCCTTCACTTCCGCTTCGCCTTGCGGCGCCGTTTCGGTGTCGGGCCTGAGATGAGTTGACCGTACGGCAGACGAGCCGTTTGGGGAATGCCCCGTACCCTGTGGAAAGCGGGATTATCGGGGAACAGCCGACTAAAATTCGACGGCTTGCCGCGAATGCGAATCTGCAACAGGGTGCGCGAGGGAGGACGGCAATGAAGGTCGGCGTGATCTTGAACCCGGTCGCGGGCGGCGGCAGGCTCCGCCGCCATTGGCCCGAGATCGCGGCTGCGGTCAAGTCCGCCTTCGGCGATTTCGAGCTGCGCGAGACCCAGGCCGCCGGCGACGGCTCGACGCTGGCGATGGACCTCGCCGCCAACGGATGCGAACTGGTAATCGCGGCAGGCGGCGACGGGACGGTCAGCGAGGTCGCCGGCGGGCTGATCAATGCGTCGGCGGAGGGCGTGAAAGCCGCGCTTGGCGTGATTCCTTGCGGCTCCGGCGCCGATTTCGCCAGAGGTCTGGGGTTGGGTCTGGGACACGGCCCCGACGACGGCTTCGAGGCCGCGATCCGACGCATGGCGGCGTCAAAGGGGCGGGTGATCGATGCCGGCCGCGTCTGCTACATCGACGACCATGGCGCACTGGCCAGCCGGCATTTCATCAACATATCGAGCCTCGGTGTGTCGGGCGCGGTCGCACGCGCCGTCAATGCCGACGAGCGCAAGGGGCGGGTTTCGTCGAAGGCGCTGTTCTACTGGCGCACGGTCGCCGAGTTCCTGCGCTACCGCTTCCAGGACGTCAGTATCACGGTCGACGATGGCGAACCGGTGGAAGCGCGCGTTGCGCTCGTCGCGGCGGCGAACGGAAAATTCTTCGGCGCCGGGATGATGGTGGCGCCGGACGCTGCGCTCGACGATGGGCAACTCGACATCGTCATCCTGCGCGCGGCAGGCAAGCTCGGGCTGATCCGCGACATCCGGCTGCTCTACGGCGGGCGTCACCGCAACCACAAGGCGATCACCATCCTGCGCGGCAGGAAAGTGACGGTCGAACCGCTTCCGGGGACCGGCCGGGTGCTGGTCGAGGCCGACGGGGAATCGCCCGGCTGCATCCCGGCGACCTTCGAGATCGTGCCGAAAGCGCTGACGCTCAAGGATTGAATCAAGTCGCTGCCGGTTTGATTCAAGTCGTTGAATCTATGATTCAAGAGGTAGGCCTAACTGATTGTTCAGAAAGAGGAATTCAGTCAGGCCTCAAGTCTGGCGGGGAACCCCGGTGCGCGCAGGTCGGTGCCGGTCGCGTCCTCGAGCAGCTTGACGATCATCGTCGACCAGGCCTCGCCGCCATAGGCCGCCTTGCCCTCCTCGAAGATCGCATTGACGCGCGTGGCGAGGTCGAGCGGCGCGCCGAACTCCTCGCCCATGGCAAGCGCGAAGCCGAGATCCTTCAGCGCAAGGTCCATGGTGAAGCCGATGTCATAGGAGCCGTTCAGCACAAGCTGGCTCTCGGTCTCATGCACGAAGCTGGTGCCGGAGGATGCCGCGATCGCGTGGTAGGCCTGGGCGAGGTCGAGCCCACCACGCCTGGCTAGCATCAACGCCTCGCCGGCGGCGACGAGATGGATGAAGGCCAGCATGTTGGTGATGACCTTGATCACCGCCGCCGAGCCGATCGGACCCATCAGGAAGCTTTTCGCGCACATCGCCTCGATGGCGGACCGGTGTTTTTCGTAAAGCGCCAGCTCGCCACCGACCAGCGCGGTGATCTTTCCGACTGCTGCGAGATGCACGCCGCCGGTAACAGGGCATTCCAACGTCTCGACGCCCTTGGCCGCGGCGCGCGCAGCTAGGCGGACTATCTCGTCGCGGCCGTTAGTCGACATCTCGATCCATGTGCCGCCTTTCGGCAATCCTTCGAGCAGCCCTTCCGGGCCAGCCAGCACCAGCTCGCTCACGGCGGGCGAGGGCAAGCAGGTGATCGCATTGCCGGCACGGGCGGCGGCTTCTGCGGGGGAGTGAGCTGAGG
>JAEYXI010000667.1 GCA_023428515.1 Pseudomonadota bacterium
GTCGTGTCCCTTGCGGTCGGCGCGCCAGATGATGTTGGGTGAATGGAAGTCGCGCAGCACCAGACCGTTTTCCGCGCGCTCCAGCCGGTCGAAGACGGCGTTCCACGCCGCTCGGAAATCCTGACGCAGCGAGTCGCCGGCCGGTCGCCCGGTTGCATAGGGCACATACCAGTCGACCAGCAGCTCGACCTCGATCATCATCGCGTCGCGGTCGAAGGGCGGCACGTCATGAAATACGCCCGGCGCCGCTTCCAGCCGCGCGGCCCATTTCCTGGCATGGATGGCCGCCAGCAGCTCGGCTCCTGCTGCATAGCGTTCCGCGACAGGTCGGCCTTCCGCATCGAGGAAGCTCTCCGAGCCGAGGTGGCTGATCAGCAGGAAACCTCTTTCGAGATCCTGCGCAAAAATCTCCGGGACCGATATCCCGGCTCCGGCGAGGGCGCGGTCTACCGCCACGAAGGCCGTCACCGACTGAGCGGTATGCGCGATCACGGCATAGGGCTTTCCGTCGCGCACCGGCGGGCCGAGCACCAGCCGCGGCGAGTTCATCAGCACGCGCGGCTCTTCATCCGGCAGCGTGACCGTCTCGTAGGAACGCGCGGAGGCGTCGCCTGTGAAATATTTCCGCGAGGCATCGCCCCAGCCTGCAGCGACAAGGAAGTCGCGCATCGCGAGCGACCCCGCGAAGCGCTCTAAAGTACGACCCGAGCCGACAATCCGCGCCAGTCTTCCCTCGTCCTCATGCGCCAGTTCAACAGAAACTGTGGACTGGGGCAGCCTGTCGCCCGCCCGCTCCGGCCACTCGACCAGTGCCGCGCCTGCCGCCAGCATCTCGTCGAGCCCCAACTCGTCGAGATCGTCGGGCGACGTCAGCCGATAGAGGTCGAAATGATTGAGCGGCACCCGGGTCTCATAGGATTGCACCAGCGTGAATGTCGGGCTGGGGACATCCAGTCTTTCGTCGTCGGCCATTGCCCGAATCAGCCCGCGCGCGAGCGTCGTCTTCCCCGCGCCGAGATCGCCCGAGAGGGCCAGCACGTCGCCGGCGCGCAGCGCCATGGCGAGGTCTTCGCCCAGCCGCACCGTCGCCTTCTCGTCCCGTAGATGGCGCTCGAGCACTTGCGTCTTGCCCGGGGCAGCGTTCATTCAGCGGCGTCGCGCATGCCGGCGGGATTGATCGGAAACAGGCAGATGACAGTCGTTCCCTCGCCGGGCGCGGTCTCGATGCGCACGCTGCCGCCATGCAGCTCGACGAAGCTCTTCACGATCGACAGGCCAAGACCCGCGCCACGCCGCCGACCGCCGTTGCTGCGCGGCTCGAAGCGGCGGAACACCGTGTCCAGCACGTCGGCCGGAATGCCCGGGCCGTCGTCATGCACCGAGAATTCCGTGCCGATCTCCAGCCCCCGGCAAGCCAGCTTTATGGTGCTGCCGTCCGGCGCGTAGTTCACCGCGTTGCTCAAGAGATTGTAGAGGATCTGCCGAATGCGGACCTCATCGCCAAGTATCAGTTCCGGTGCAAACACCGTCTCGACCTTGAGCGCGATCGAATGCTCGTCAAGCCGGTCGGCGATCAACTCGCCCGCCGCCGCGATCGTCTTCTTGACGTCGACCTCGGAAATGTCGAGCTCCATGATGCCGGCGTCGACGGTGGCTAGGTCGAGGATGTCGTTGACGATGGTCAGCAGCACAGAGGACGACGAGCCGATATGTTCGACATATTCGCGCTGGCGCGGCTCGAGCAGCCCCGTCGTGGGTAGCGAAAGAAGCTCGGTGAAGCCGATGATGTTGGTCAGCGGCGAGCGCAGCTCATAGGAGACATGCTGGACGAAATCGTTCTTCAGCTGGTCCGCCTTCTGCAGCGCCTCGTTCTTCTCCTTCAGCGCTCGCTCGACGTTTTCCCGGTCGGTCACGTCGACGAAAGTGATCATCACCTGTCCGTTCGGGAGGTGGATGACGCCGTAGCGCAGCACCGCGCCGTTGGCCAGTTCCGTCTGGCCATGGCGGTCGCGACGCTCCTCGTCGAAGCCGGTGACGGAAGCGACGAAGCCGGCCCATGGGCTGTCCTTGGCCAGCGGCTCACAGCGCGTCCTGATATCCGAGATATGCATCTTCTGGGCGACGATGTCATCCGAGAGCTGCCAAAGCGCGTTGAAGGCCGGATTCGATAGCCTGATGCGGCCGTCCGGCCCGAACACGGCCACCCCTTCCGCCAGATTGTCGAGCGTCTCGCCCTGTACGCGCACCGCCGTGGCGTAGCGGCTTTCGAGGTCCATCTTTTCGGTCAGGTTCTCGAACACCCAGGTGACGCCGCCCTTGGGCTGCGGATTGGCGACGACGCGGACGGTACGGCCGTCAGGCAGATGCCAGAGATGTTCCTGCGGGTCGACCGAGCGGTAGGCGGAAAGCAACCCTTCCTTCCAGCGCCGCCATTCCGGCTGCTCGGCGATCTTGCCCTCGCTGCGCAGCCTGTCGATCAGCAGCGCGTTGTCGGGCGCGCTCGCCAGGAAACCGTGGTCCAGTTCCCAGAGTTTCTGGAAAGCCTGGTTGAAGAAGCGCAGCTTCTCATGCTCGTCGAAGATCGCCACCGCCGTGGTGAGCCGGTCGAGCGTATCGGCATGGCTGCGCACCGTGCGCTCGTGCTCGGCGCGGATGGCGTCGATCTCGCTCCTGTCGAGAGCTATACCTGCCGACCCTTCCGGGCCGGAATAATCCGTCACCGCGAGAACGCGACGGTCGCCGGCGATCACGGTCGACAGCGCCTGGTCGAAAACGGGCCGCGACCGGTGCTCCCTGTCGATCGCCTCGCGCGCCTGGGTACCAAGCAGCTCCTTGCCTTCGCGAATGGTGGCTTCCGCATCCGTCGCCTCGACGGCCGACGCGTAAGCGCGGTTCACCCACCGCAACTGCCCGTCCTTCGCCCGGATCCAGAACGGCATGTTGAGCGCGTCGACCAGGCCGAGCATCGTCTCGTGGTTTTCCGAAAGCCTCTGATTGTCGAGCTTCAGCCGCGCCTGCATGCGCTGGCTTTCGGAGAGCGACAGGAAACGCACGATGACGTAGGCGGCGTTCTTGCGTCCTTGCACTTCGAGAGGCGCACCGTTCTGCGCCTCGATCACCAGGTCGAAGGCGATGCTTCTTTCGCGCAGCGCCGCCACCGCGTTCTCGAGCGCCGCCGCCGAGCGCGGCATCAGCCAGCGCCCGAAGGCGAGGAAGGAGGCGCGCTCCTCGGGCGCGCCGCTCTCCGCCGGCAGCGAGCCGACCAGTTCCGGCTTCCGCCTGTCGTCGTTCCAGACGATGATGCGCTGGTCGCGCAGATTGAGCAGCGCTTCGGAGCGCTGGATCGCCGCGTTGAGATCGCCGACGCGGCTGCGCAGCTCGACGTTCTCCGCCGCGGTCCGCGCTCGCTCGCGGATCAGGACGATCGCCGAAAGGAGCGCTGCACCCATGACGCCGGCGAACATCGCAAGCTGCATCACCTCGAGCGTGCCGAAGGACAGCAGCGCGCGCGCCTGCGTCTCCTGCGCATGCGCCATGCCGGCGACGAGCGCAGCCGAAGTCGTGCAGCCCAGGAGCAAGGTCCTGCGGAAGAATGAAAACGGTTGAGCGCCACGGACACGCGTTCCCTGGCCGCCCATCGGAGCGACGCACCCGGAATCGCCGTTCCGGCCGGAATCGACCTGTCCCGCCTGACGCGGGGCTTCCCCCGGCATGCCTTGTACCTCTCCGCCGCCCGACTGAAGACCGCCCTGGACGAGCACGTCGCCGCCGGTCCCCGTAACCCGGTGGCGTCGCGAATCACCAACCATAACCCTTGCGCGAATCGGCGTGAAGGAGCGCCGGCGCCAAAAATAAAAACCGGGCGAAAGTCAATCGCCCGGTTTCAATATGTTGTGGTTGTGAAGCCTATTCTTAATAGCGGTAGTGTTCCGGCTTGAAGGGCCCCTGCGGCGTCACACCGATATAGGCGGCCTGCTCGCCGGACAGTTCGGTGAGCTTCGCGCCGAGCTTGTCGAGGTGCAGCTTGGCGACCTTCTCGTCCAGATGTTTCGGCAGCACGTAGACCTGGTTCTGGTACTGGCCGTGGTTGGTGAAGAGTTCGATCTGCGCGAGCACCTGGTTGGTGAAGGAGGCTGACATCACGAAGCTGGGATGGCCCGTCGCGTTGCCGAGATTGAGCAGGCGGCCTTCCGACAGAAGGATCATGCGCTTGCCGTCCGGGAAGGCGATCATGTCGACCTGCGGCTTGACATTGGTCCATTTCAGATTGCGCAGCGAGGCCACCTGGATCTCGTTGTCGAAGTGGCCGATGTTGCCGACGATCGCCATGTCCTTCAGCTTGCGCATGTGGTCGAGGGTCAGCACGTCCTTGTTGCCCGTCGCGGTGATCACGATGTCGGCGGTCGGGATGGCGTCGTCCATCGTCACCACCTCATAACCGTCCATCGCCGCCTGCAGCGCGCAGATCGGATCGGCCTCGGTGACCTTGACGCGGGCGCCGGCGCCCTTGAGCGAAGCGGCCGAGCCCTAGCCGACGTCGCCGTAGCCGGCAACGATCGCAACCTTGCCGGCCATCATCACGTCGGTCCCGCGGCGGATGCCGTCGACCAGCGATTCCTTGCAGCCATACTTGTTGTCGAACTTCGACTTGGTGACACTGTCGTTGACGTTGATCGCCGGGAAGGGCAGCAGGCCCTTCTTCTGGAGCTGGTAGAGCCGGTTGACGCCGGTCGTCGTCTCCTCGGTCACGCCCTTGATCGCGTCGCGTTGCTTGGTGAAGAAGCCCGGAGAAGCAGCCAGACGCTTCTTGATCTGCGCGAAGAGGATTTCCTCTTCCTCGCTGCCCGGCTTGGACAGCACGTCCTCGCCGGCCTCGGCGCGCGCGCCGATCAGTATGTACATGGTGGCGTCGCCGCCGTCGTCGAGGATCATGTTCGACTGGCCACCGTCGGCCCACTGGAAGATCTGGTCGGTGTATTCCCAATACTCTTCCAGCGTCTCGCCCTTGACGGCAAAGACCGGGATGCCGGCTTCGGCGATCGCCGCCGCGGCATGGTCCTGCGTCGAGAAGATGTTGCACGACGCCCAGCGGATCTCGGCGCCCAGCGCCTTCAGCGTCTCGATCAGCACGGCCGTCTGGATCGTCATGTGCAGCGAGCCGGTGATGCGCGCGCCCTTCAGCGGCTGCTTGTCGCCGAACTCCTCGCGGCAGGCCATCAGGCCCGGCATCTCGGTCTCGGCGATCTCGATCTCCTTGCGGCCCCAGCCGGCAAGCGACAGGTCGGCGACTTTGTAATCCTTGGCCATGCTCATGCTCCGAAAATTTTGCGATCAGCCCGAAGCGCGCCCGGCGTCATGCCGGGCCAATCCGACGCTCCAGTCTTTTGACAGCGCAGCGCCCCGATGGACGGACGCGTGCGCGAAAGATGCGCCGTGACTAGCAGATCGCTCCGAAATCGACAATGGGATATAAAGAAATCTTTATTCGTGCATATGATCGGCTGCCGGGACGGCCGCCCAACCTACACTTCCTCGCCGAACCGGGTGGCGATCAATTCACCGATCGCGGCCATGGCCGCTTCGGCTTCCGGGCCACTGGCCGTCACGCGTATCGAGCAACCCGGGCTGGCGGCGAGCATCATCAGGCCCATGATCGAGGTGCCGCCGACCTTGATGCCGTCCCTTTCGACCGAGATGGTCGCCCGGAAGGAATCCGCGAGCTGGACGAATTTGGCTGAAGCGCGCGCATGGAGGCCGCGCTGGTTGATGATCAGGAAGTCGCGGGCGATGGCGCCGTCTGCTTCGGAAGTTCCGGCCCCGCTCATCCTGCCCCGCTTATTTGGCCGCCAGAAGCTGGCTGGCGACGTTGATGTATTTGCGGCCGGCGGCCTGCGCCTCCTCCACCGCGACCTGGAGCTTGTCGGCCTTTCGCACGCTCGACAGCTTAATCAGCATGGGCAGGTTCATGCCGGCGATGACCTCGATATGGCCGGCCTCCATCACCGAGATGGCGAGGTTGGAGGGCGTCCCGCCGAACATGTCGGTCAGCACCACCACGCCGGAACCCTGGTCGACACGGGCCACGGCATCGACGATGTCGCTGCGCCGCTTCTCCATATTGTCGTCGGCACCGATCGAGACGGTCTCGAAATTTTCCTGCGGGCCGACGACGTGTTCCACGGCGTTGCGGAACTCTTCGGCCAGCCGACCGTGCGTTACTAGCACCAAGCCGATCATACTTCCCAGGCTTTCGTCATCATCCGTTCACCGGCATTCTGTAGAGCCTGCCCCAGACTCCCGCCCATCCGGGGCGACCGGTCAGCGGGGCCGCAATCTTGTCGACGCGGGAAGCGTTGACAAGCCCAAATTTGCGCATCGCATGACCATTTTGCCGCAGCGCAGCATCCGTACCAGTCCGTTTTCAATCAAAAGGCGGCAGCGAAAGCCGCGCCATGACCGCCATCACCGCCGCCCGGGGGTCGTCCGCCGAGAGCTTCAGGAGCGGCGTGTCACAGCCTGCCAGAGCCTCCGTTTCGGTCTCCGGGAACCGTTGCGCCGCGCCACGCTCCACCAGCCGCACCAGAATATCGACGGGCGCCTTCATCTCATACGAGACGGGCCGCGGGCCGACGCCTCTCGCCTCGACCAGTCCGGCGATCGTCGCCGGCGCCGCGCAGGTCAGGCGACCATCGTGGGCCGACAGGAAAATCTGGTCATCGGCCACCAGCCGCGCAAACAGTCCGGACGACCGAGCATGGCATATAAGTGCGAGGGCGAGCTGCGTCTTGCCCGAGCCGGCCTCGCCCGCGATCACAATGCCGCGATCACCAAGCACGACCGCGCTGGCATGAAAATTCCCGGTCACGTCAGGAATCGGCCGGCAAGGTCACGGTGAAGCGCGCGCCGCGGATTTCGCCGGGCTTGCCACCGGCGATGTTTTCCGCCGTCAGCGTGCCGCCATGTGCCTCGACGATCTGCCTGGAGATCGACAGGCCAAGACCGGAATTCTGGCCAAAAGCCTCGCCGGCGGGCCGGTCGGTATAGAACCGCTCGAAGATGCGGTCGATGGTGTCGGCGCGGATGCCCGGCCCGTTGTCATCGACGGTCAGCATGACCAGCTTGCCGACCCGCGACAGCGAAACGGTGATCTTGCCTGTCTCCTCCGGCACGAAGGAGCGTGCATTCTCGATCAGGTTGGTGATGACCTGTCCAAGCCTCAGATCGTGGCCAACCACCGAATAGCCCTTTGCCCCCTGGGGCAGCTTGTCGACCTTGAATTCGATCTCGACCGGCTTCCTCTTGCCGCCGGCGTCGCGCATCGCCGCCACCAGATCGCCGACGAATTTCTTGAGGTCGACCTTCGCCGAATCCTCGCGCGCCAGCTCGGCATCGAGCCGCGAAGCGTCGGAAATATCGGTGATCAGGCGGTCGAGACGCCTCACGTCGTGCTGGATGACCTCCATCAGCCGTTCGCGTGAGTTCTCGCTCTTGGCGATCGGCAAGGTCTCCACCGCACTGCGCAGCGAGGTCAGCGGGTTCTTAAGCTCGTGGCTGACGTCGGCGGCAAAGCTCTCGATCGCCTCTATGCGCGCATAGAGCGCCTTGGTCATGTCGCGCACGGCGACCGACAAATTGCCGATCTCGTCCTGGCGGTCGGAGAAATCGGGGATCTCCTCGCGGCTCTTGACGCCGCGCCGCACGCGGTTAGCCGCCGCCGCCAGGCGGCGCAGCGGATTGGCGATGGTTGAGGCCAGCATGATTGACAGGAGCACGTTGACCAGCGCCGCGACCCCGAACACGCGCAGGATCGAGTTGCGTTCGGCCTGCACGATCTTGTCGATGTCGCCACCCTGCGTCGACAGCATCAGCACGCCGAGCACGGCGCGGAAGCGCTGCACGGGCACGGCCACCGACACGATCTGCTCACCCTGTTCGGAAATGCGCACCACCGTCGAGGGTGCGCCGGTCAGCGCGTTGATCACCTCGGGGAAAGCTGCGCCGTTGCCGCCCGGCTGCTCCTTGTAGATGGGCAGGTCGGTGCGGCGGAAGAAATCGGCGATGAATTTCTGGATGCGCTCGAGGAGATCGGGCTCCTCCTCGTCGACCGATGGCAGGTCGTAGCGCAGGATCTGGCCGCGCGAATAGAGGTGGCGCGAATCGAGCAGCAGGTTGGCGTCGCGGTCGTAGATGCGCGCGCGCGTCCTGGTCGGCGAGATCAGGCGCCTGAGCACCGGCGCCACGCGCTCGGGATTGATCGGGAAGTCGAGGCTGTCGAGCTGGTCGGAACCCGGTCCCAAGCTTTCGCCCGCCTGCAGCTCGAGCAGCTTTTCCGGATCGATCGAGATCGAATCCGTCTCCACAGTCGCGGAAGCCGCGATCGCGCCGGCGATGATCTCGCCCTGCGTGCGCAGGCTTTCGACGCGGGCTTCGATCAGCCCGTCGCGGAACTGGTTGAGATAGAGGATGCCGACGACCAGCACGCAGAGCGCGGCGAGGTTGAGGAAAAGGATGCGCCGCGTCAGGCTGGAAAAGATGTAGTGGCCAAGGAAGCGCTGCGCCCTGATGCGCAGCCTGCCCAGATAGGAAGGCAGAGGCCGCGCCGGCCGCTTCGCGGCGACAGGCGCGCTCTTTATCTCCGCTTCCATGACCATCGGCAGTGGTCTCCGCCTGGACTCCCGTCCTATGCCTCGCGGAACCGGTAGCCCACCCCGTAAAGCGTTTCGATCATCTCGAAATCGTCGTCGACCTGCTTGAACTTCTTGCGCAGGCGCTTGATGTGGCTGTCGATCGTCCGGTCATCGACATAGACCTGCTC
>JAEYXI010000349.1 GCA_023428515.1 Pseudomonadota bacterium
CGCCATGGGAGGTAGATTTCGGCAATGCGAATGAAGGGAGCCAAAGCCGGAATCGCTGTCCTGACCTGCTCGCGGCGTACGCGCCATGCCGAGCTGCTCAGGCTGTGCGCCCGCATCGGCTACTCGCCGCCCGCCCTGTGCTGAGATCCACGCCGGCCGAACTGCCGGACCGATTCAACAGGAAGGGCCTGACCCATGACCTATCAGAACTATTCGCTGAAGCAGTTGCAGGCGATCGACGCCCAGCACCATCTCCACCCCTTCACCGACCACAAGGAACTCCGAGGCATCGGCACCCGCATGATCGTGCGCGCCGAGGGGCCGTTCATATACGACAGCGACGGCAACCAGATCCTCGATGGCATGGCTGGGCTCTGGTGCGTTGCCGTCGGCTATGGCCGCGAGGAACTCGCCCGGGTCGCCTATGACCAGATGCTGGAGCTGCCCTACTACAACTCCTTCTTCAAATGCACGACTCCGACCCCGGCGCTGCTCGCCCAAAAACTCGCAGAGCTCGCGCCGAAAAACGTCAACCAGGTCTTCTTCGGCTCGTCCGGCTCGGAATCCAACGACACGGCGCTGCGGCTCGTGCGGCACTATTGGGTGCTCGAAGGCAAGCCCGGGAAGAACCGCATCATCTCGCGCAAGGACGCCTATCACGGCTCGACGGTGGCCGGCGTCTCGCTCGGCGGCATGGAGCACATGCACGGCCAGCTCGGCGGGGCGGTGCCTAACATCGTACACGTCATGCCGCCCTATGCTTTCGAGAACGCGCTGCCCGGCGAGAGCGACGAGGCCTTCGGCCTGCGCGCTGCCAAAGCCGTTGAGGACGCGATCCTCGAGGCCGGCCCGGAGAATGTCGCAGCCTTCATCGGCGAGCCGGTCATGGGGGCAGGGGGCGTCAAGATCGCCCCGAAGAACTACTGGCCCGAGATCCAGCGCATCTGCCGCAAACACGACGTGCTACTGATGCTCGACGAGGTCATCACCGGCTACGGCCGCACCGGCGAGTGGTTCGCCGCCGAGACCTACGGCATCGAGCCCGACACGATCACCACTGCCAAGGCGCTGACCTCGGGCTACCTGCCGCTGTCGGCGCTTCTGGTCGGCGATCGCATCGCCTCGACGTTGGTCGAGAAGGGCGGCGAGTTCTTCCACGGCTACACCTATTCCGGCCACCCGGTCGCCTGTGCCGTCGGCCTGAAGAACATCGAGATCATCGAGCGCGAGGGTTTGATCGATCGCGTACGCGAGGACACCGGCCCCTATTTCGAGCAGCAGCTCCGGGAACGCATCTCGGGTCATCCCCTGGTCGGCGAGACCCGCGCGCTTGGCCTGATGGGCGCGATCGAGATCGTGAAGGACAAGGCGACGCGCGAGCGCTATTTGCCCGCCGGCAGTGCTGCCGTCGTCGTGCGCGACCATGCCATCGCCAACGGATTGATGATGCGCGCCACTGGCGACACGATGATCCTGTCGCCGCCGCTGATCTGGACACGCGAGACGATCGACATCGCCTGCGACAAGATCGTCAAGGCGCTCGACCTGGCGCTCGCCGACCTCAAGGGGAAGTAAGCCGGATTAGCGGAGTGCAGCTCGTGTGTTGAGGTGCCTTGAGCTGGGCGTGCCGTCAAAGCAAAAGACCCCGGCGCGAGGCCGGGGTCTGTCTGATCGCTCCCTGTCGAGAACCCCCAGTGATCAGAACTTGTAGCTCACACCGAGCAAGACAGCCGTCTGGTTCCAGTCGGCGTCGACGTTGTCGCCGAAAACGCCAAGATTGTACTCTTCGCTGCCGAAATCGGTGTAGCGGACTTCAAGGCGGCCGATCCAGTTGGGCGTGAATGCCTTTTCGACGCCTGCGCCGAGCGTCCAGCCGACATGGGTGTTGTCGTCCGACACGGTATCGATGCCGTCGGTGGCTTCCAGTTCGGCATGGCCGAATGCGACGCCGCCGGTTGCGTAAAGCAGCCACGTGTCCACGGCGTAACCGGCGCGAAGGCGCAGCGAACCCTGCCAGTCGCCATCAAGCGACAGGTTGCCGGCGCCTCCGCCAAAGTCGGCGTCGCCGTCTATGTCGGCGTAGTCGAAATCGCCCTCGACGCCGTATACGAATGAACCGGACTGCCAGTTATAGCCGGCATGGATGCCGCCTATGAAACCGTCGACATCGAAGTCGTCAGCCGCCGGGGGCTCTTCTACGAACTCGCTGAGATTGTCGTTTTCCCGGCCCCAGGCCCATCCGGCGTGAAGACCGACATAGCCGCCGGTCCAGACGAAGATAGGCGTCTCGACAACGACTTCTTCCACAACGGCGTCCGCAGCAAGCGCATAACCGCTCATGCCGCAAAGAAATGTAGTAGCAAGCAGTATCTTTCGCATAAAACGTGCTCCGCACCTTCAGTCACGCCACTCAATAGTCAACGTAACAGTAATCGCTGAATTAGACAGTGCTGTTTTAGCATCGCTTCGATTATTCCATCGTGCGTTGCGATTCCACAACACTTGGCCACGCTGCAGCAGCTTCTATGTGCCGGCGTTAGAGCAATTTTCCCCAAGACCTTGGTCCGCCGCGCTGCGACAGTTGTGGCGACAAGTTCCGGCGCCTGTCGCCGCGTGCTTATCCATTGGAGAAGATCATGACGACGACGATTTCGCCCTTTCTCGCTGCCCTCGCATCTGAAGGTCCCACGGTCGACCGAGCGAAAGACATGGACCTCTACGGATGGCTGATCGGGAGTTGGGAAATGGACACGGTCCGCCATCTCGATGACGGCACGATCCAGAAATCGACTGGAGAAATCCATTTCGGCTGGGTGCTCGAAGGCCGCGCGATTCAGGACATTTGGATCAGGCCCAAGCGTCCCGAGCCGTCCACCATGTATGGCACGACTTTGCGCGTCTTCGATCCCGGGATCGGTGGCTGGCACATCATCTGGAGCGACCCGCTCAACCAGGATTACTCACGCCAGATCGGGCGGGCCGAGGGCAATGACATTGTCCAGATCGGCGACGACTCGCGCGGCCTGCAGACTCGATGGCGTTTCACCGAGATCACTCCAAACAGCTTCCACTGGATCGGCGAGGAAAGATCTTCCGAGGGCGACCCTTGGCAAATCACGTACGAGCATTTCGCCCGCCGAACGAATTGAGGGTGACACCCTGCGATAGATTGATGGGTAAACGGCAAAAGCCGCGCCTGCAGTGCGCGGCCTTGCCATTGCAACGCATGGACCTTCGCGTACTGCACGCTGCGAAGGTAACGGCTCCGGTACGCAAGACCTGATCCGGAGCGCCGGGCGGTTGCGACGACCGCCTTGTCATCTGTTCT
The DNA here is from genome assembly GCA_023428515.1 of Pseudomonadota bacterium. The sequence goes on from JAEYXI010000349.1 coordinate 3,329, forward strand.
ATCGGGACATTGTTACCGCGTGGTTATCGAGAGCTTAAGCAAACCTAAATTTGCATCTTTTTCTCGGTTAACCGGAGCCGGAGGTTCCGCTGTTCTTTTTTCATCTGGCGCGATCTCTGAGGTAGCGGATGATCGCCGAGAAATCCTCGCTGCCATGGCCGTTTTCGTTGAACGAGTCGTAGAGTTGCGCTGCGGCCTTGCCGAGCGGCGTGAAGGCATAGGATCCGCCCGCCGCCTCTTGCGCCAGCATCAAATCCTTCAGCATCAGCGCGGCCGAGAAACCCGGCCTGTAGTCGTGATTGGCGGGTGAGGTGGGCACTGGTCCCGGCACCGGGCAATAGGTGGTCAGCGACCAGCACTGGCCGGACGACGTGGATGCCACGTCGTAGAGCGCCTGATGCGACAGGCCGAGCTTTTCGGCGAGCACGAAGGCTTCGCCGACCGCGATCATCGAGACGCCGAGGATCATGTTGTTGCAGATCTTCGCGGCCTGTCCGGCGCCCGCCGTGCCGCAGTGCACGATCTTGCCGGCCATCGGCTGCAGCACCGGCTCGGCGAGCGCGAACGCCTCGTCCGATCCGCCGACCATGAAGGTCAGCGTGCCGGCTGTAGCACCTGCCGTGCCGCCCGATACCGGCGCGTCGATCGCCAGCAACCCGTTGTCAGTGGCGATGGCATGGGCCTTGCGCGCCGACTCCACATCCACAGTCGAGCAGTCGATGAAGAGCGTGCCTGCTGCCGCCGCCGCCGAGACCTCGGCATAGATGTCCAGCACATGCTTGCCGGCCGGCAGCATGGTGATCACCACCTCCGCGTCCTCGATCGCTCCCGCGGCATCCGACATTGCGTGGACGCCGTTGTCGCGTGCGATCGACAGGTTCTCCGGCATCAAGTCAAAGCCCTGAACCCTGTGCCCCGCCTTGACGAGATTTATGGCCATCGGATTGCCCATATTGCCGAGACCGATGAAAGCGATGGTTGCCATGTGTTCCTCCGGAGGAAGGGGTAAGTGAGTAGGGAAATGAGGGAATAGCGTAGACCGCTTCAGTCCCCAACTAGAGCGCCGCGTCAAACAAGCCAGCCGACTATTCTCTACCCACTTACTCCCTGTTCCCCTACTGCCTTAAAAGATGCCTCGCCACGATCACCCGCATGATCTCGTTCGTGCCCTCGAGGATCTGGTGGACGCGCGGGTCGCGCACGAGCTTCTCGATGCCATAATCGTGCAGATATCCGTAGCCGCCGTGAAGCTGGAGCGCCTCGTTGGCGACGTTGAACCCGGTGTCGGTCACGAAGCGTTTCGCCATCGCCGACCACTTGCCGGCGTCGGCAGCTTTCGCGTCGAGCTTTGAGGCCGCCGCATAGAGAAACACGCGCGCGGCCTGCAACTCCGTCTCCATGTCCGCCAGCCTGAACTGCAGCGCCTGGAACTCGCTGAGCTTTTGGCCGAACGCTTTTCGCTCGCTCATATAGGCAAGCGCCTTGTCGATCGCCGACTGCGCGCCGCCCAGCGAGCACGCCGCGATGTTCAGCCGGCCGCCGTCGAGCCCGGCCATGGCGAGCCGAAACCCTTCGCCCTCCGCCGAAAGCAGGTTTTCGGCCGGCACGCGGCAGTCGGCAAAAATCACCTGCCGGGTCGACTGCATGTGCCAGCCCATCTTGTTCTCCAGCGCGCCGAAGGAGAGGCCGGGCGCATCCTTGGGCACGATGAAGGTCGAGATGCCTTTCGGGCCTTCGTCGCCGGTCCGCGCCATCACGATATAGAGGTCGCTGTCGCCGGCGCCGGAGATGAATTGTTTGGTGCCGTTGAGCACGTAGTCGTTGCCGTCACGGGCGGCTTTCGTCTTCAGCGCCGCCGCATCCGATCCCGATCCCGGCTCGGTCAGGCAGTAGGAGCCCAGCCATTCCATGGATGTCAGCTTGGGCACGAATGTCTGCCGCTGCGCCTCGCTGCCGAAGCGGTCGATCATCCAGGCCGTCATGTTGTGGATGGAGATGAAGGCCGAGAAAGCCGGGCAGGCGCGCGCCAGCGCCTCGAAGATCAACACCGCGTCGAGCCGGCCGAGGCCAGAGCCGCCGACATCGTCGCGCACATAAATGCCGCCGAAGCCCAGCGGCCCCGTCTCGCGGATCACATCGCCGGGGAAGTGCCTGTCACGGTCCCATTCGAGCGCATTCGACGCCACCCGGTCCCCGGCAAAGGCCTCGGCCATCTCCTGGATGGCGCGCTGGTCCTCGTTCAGTTCGAACTGGCCGGAGGAGACGTCGGCCCCGTTCTGGGTCCTTGTGTCCATCAGGTCCTCCCGTGACGTTTTTGGCTATGCGTGGAAGACAATCTAGACCAATGATGCGCCCGCGCAAATCGGACCCTTTGTGCGGGCGCGCCGTTAAAGAAACGTGAGGACAGGTGAACACGGTTTTCGACGAGCTGCTTTCGGGCGTGAAAAGTTTCCTCGCCGGCTTCGATGACCGGGACGCCCGGAGCTTCACCGCCGGCGTCGACTGGTCGATGCCGGCCCGCACGCTGAGCCCTCGTCCCTTGCCGTGCCTCGTCCATCTCGACCGCGCGGCGGCCATCGCCGGTGCAGGAAGCCAGCCGCTCGTGCGCTTCCTCCGCGATCACGCGGCCGACTTCCACTGGGGCCAGACCTACACATCGGCCGATTTCGGCGAAAACTTCATCGATAATTACGGCTGGCTGGAAGTCTTCGGCACGCGCGGCCATTTCGCCAGCGACACGATCGCTGGCGGTTTTCTCATCCTCGGGCCGCACATCGAATATCCCGACCATCATCACGTCGCCGAGGAGCTCTACATTCCGCTCACCGGCGCCACCGAATGGCGCATGGACGATCAGCCATGGCGGCGACGCGCCGCCGGTGAAATCATCCACCACGCCTCCAATGTCAGCCACGCGATGCGTACTGGCTCCGAGCCGCTGCTCGCCTTTTACCTGTGGCGCGGCGGGCCGCTTGCCGCCCGCTCGACTGTCACCGGCACCGCGGGCCAGGCGTGACGATGGCGCGCGCGATCATGCTCCAGGGCACCGGCTCGGATGTCGGCAAGACGGTACTCGTCGCCGGCCTCTGCCGCGCCGCGAAAATCCGCGGCATGAGCGTGCGTCCCTTCAAGCCGCAGAACATGTCGAACAATGCCGCCGTCGCCGACCTGCCCGGCCAACAAGGCGGCGGCGAGATCGGCCGCGCGCAATGGCTGCAGGCCATCGCCTGCGGCGTTGCGCCCTCCATCCATATGAACCCGGTGCTGCTCAAGCCGCAAAGCGACATCGGCAGCCAGGTGGTCGTGCAAGGCAAGGTTTTCGGGCAAGCCAAGGCACGCGACTACCAGACCCTCAAGGGACGGCTGATGGAAGCGGTGCTCGACTCCTGGGAAAAAATCGGGGAGGGGGCTGATCTCGTCATCGTGGAGGGCGCCGGCTCGCCGGCCGAGATCAACCTTCGCCCGCGCGACATCGCCAATATGGGTTTTGCCACCAGGGCAAACGTTCCGGTAGTCCTCGTCGGCGACATCGACCGCGGCGGCGTCATCGCCTCAGTCGCCGGCACGCATCTCATCCTGCCCGAAGAGGACCGCAGGATGATCGTCGGCTACCTCATCAACAAGTTCCGCGGCGACGTTTCGTTGTTCGACGATGGGCTGGCGGCGATCGAAAAGTTCACCGGCTGGCGCTCTTTCGGCGTCGTGCCCTGGCTGCATGCCGCGGCGCTCCTGCCGTCGGAGGATTCGGTCGTGCTCGAACGCCTCGCGTCCGGAAAGGCCCGTGCGCTGAAGGTCGCCGTGCCGATGCTGTCGCGCATCGCCAATTTCGACGATCTCGACCCGCTGAAGGCCGAGCCCGAGGTGGAAGTGGTCTTCGTCCCGCCGGGCCGCCCACTGCCGGAAGATGCCGGCCTTGTCGTCATCCCCGGCTCCAAGTCGACCATTGCCGATCTCCTCGACTTCTGCCGCAACGGTTGGGATCAGGACCTCGCCGCGCACCGCCGGCGCGGCGGCCACGTTGTCGGCATTTGTGGCGGCTACCAAATGCTCGGCCGCGTCGTTCGCGACCCTGACGGCATCGAGGGCAAGGTCACCGAGAGCGAAGGGCTCGGCCTGCTCGACATCGAGACGGTGATGGAGCCTGAAAAGACGGTGCGCAACGTCACGGCGCGCTCGGTCGCCTTCGACCTGCCGCTCGACGGCTACGAGATCCATTTGGGACGCACGACCGGTCCTGACTGCCTGCGTCCGACGTCCGTGATCAATGGCGTCGAGGACGGCGCCACCTCAGCCGACGGCAAGGTGTTTGGCACGTATATGCACGGCCTGTTCGGCGCCGATGCCTTCCGCCAGAAATTCCTCGAAAGCCTGGGCGTCAGGGGAGGCGGCATAGACTACCGCGCCGAGGTCGAACGCGCGCTCGACGAACTCGCCGCCCATCTCGAAAAGCACCTCGACTGCGACGCCATCTTCGCCGCTGCGCGATAGACGGAAGCATGCCGGACGGCATCGAATCGTCTATGACTTGAGACATGGCAGAAGTGACGCTCTACGCGCCGGTGAAGAAATTCCTGGAAAGCCTGGATTTCGTCGTCAAAGGCGAGATCGGCAATTGTGACGTGGTCGGCCTTCGCGAAGGTGAGCCACCGGTTCTGGTCATCTGCGAACTCAAGATGCAGTTCAACCTGGAACTGGTGTTGCAGGCAGTCGACCGCGCCAGCGCCTGCGACGAGGTCTGGCTGGCCGCCGCCATGTCGGCCCGCGGAAAAGGCCGCGAGCATGACCGCCGGTTCAGGACACTTTGCCGGCGGCTTGGTTTCGGCCTTCTCGGCGTCACGTCGCGCGGCGAGGTGGAACTGCTGCTCAGCCCGGCGGCGCCGGCGCCGCGCCGCGATCCCCGGCTGCGGTCGCGGCTTGTCAACGAACACCGGCGCCGGCGCGGCGATCCCGCCGTCGGCGGCAGCACGCGCTCGCCGGTCATGACGGCCTATCGCCAGGACGCGCTGGCTTGCGCCGCGGCAATGGCGGAGGGGCCGAGACGCCCGCGAGACTTGACCGGCTTTACGCCCCGCGCGGGTAAGATCCTGCTCGACAACGTCTATGGCTGGTTCGACCGCGCCGAGCGCGGCATCTACGTGCTGACCGACGCCGGGCACGCCGCGCTCAAGCGCTGGCCGCAGCAGCCGCAGGATCTAAACACCGTGGCGCCATAGCGACGCCGACGACAGTCGGATCACATGATCGTGCGGGCCATCGCTCGCCAATCGGTCCGCCACGATCGAACTGTACGACGCTACCAGACTTGAAGGATTCTGATGCATGGCAGCGTTGCCACACGCACTTCTGTGTTGCAATGCAGCATGAGGGCACCTAGGTATCTCCACAATCAGATACGAGGCTCCGATGAGCGAAGACTGGAATACGAA
>JAEYXI010000399.1 GCA_023428515.1 Pseudomonadota bacterium
CCCCACCCCCCGCCCGCGGGGGCCCGGCGCCCCCCTTCCCGTGTCGACGAATCCTGTCAGCTTTCGCGCAGCTTGACCAGATCGTTCAGCAGTCCGCCGGTCCCGTTGTGGACCGTCAGGCGCTCCACCTTGCCGGCGATGGCCTCCAGAGCCTCAAGCTCCTTCAGCCGCAGCATGATCGGATTCTCCGCCATGACCTTGGCCGTGTTGAGCAGCGAACGGGTCGCGTTCGTCTCCTCGCGGCGGCGGATCACGTTGGCCTCGGCCTGCTTTTCGGCCGCGACCACCTGGTTGAGGATCTCGCGCATCTCGCCCGGCAGGATCACGTCCTTGAGGGCGATGTCGGAGACCTCGATGCCAAGCTCGGCCATGTCGACCCGCACCTTGCCGGCAGCCTCTTCGTCGACCGTCACCTTCTTTTCGAGGATCTGGTCGAGCGTCATGGTGCCGAGCGCCTTGCGGAACGCCTGCTGCAGCGCGCGGTAGAAGGCCTCCGTGAAGTCCTTCACCGCGGTCACGGCCTTGACCGGGTCGACGACGCGGTATTCGGCGGAAATGTTGACGCGGACCGTGACACGATCCTTCGTCAGCACTTCCTGCCCTGCTACGTCGAGCGCCTGGCGCTTCAGGTCGACGACCTTCACCTGCACGGTGCGGCCGACGTTCCAGAAGCCGTAGACGCCCGCTTCAAGCTTGCGCACAAAGACGCCGTCAACGAAGAGCAGGCCCGCCTGGCCGTCCAGCACGGACTGGACGGCAATCAGGTTCGCCTTGCCCGCCTGGGCAAGCCGGCGCAGCAGCGCGGCTTCCACCTGGATGTCGGCGTTGATGTCGACATGCGTGACGGCCCACGGTCCGGCGTCAGTCCACACAACCAGCTTGCGGTCCGGCGCAACCACGCTGTGGACGACACCGTCGCGCTCGACGACGGCCACTTCCGTCTTGCCCGTACGCACGGCCGTCAGATGACGCGCGGCGACGTCCGGCAGCTTGTCGAACAGAGCCTTCTCGAAGGCGGAGACGAAGATCGCGGTTCCGAGGTCGTGCCGGTAAATGTCGAGGCGGTTGCGGCGGTTCGGCAGCCAATGCTCGCCGGCGCCGAGAACGCCCAGAATCTCGCCCTTGTAGAGGGCGATCGCACGCTCGTTTTCCTTCACGAGGACGCGCTGGCGCCCAAGAATCTTTTCGAGAATGGTCGTCATGTTCAACTCCTGTCGGGCATGCCTAAGCCATGCGTCGATCTTCCTTTCGTTTCTCGTCTCACGTCCGCCGGGCACGAATGATCCGGGGACCGGTGGCATCTGTATGCGGCGGGCAGGCGGGAGCGGATCGCGAAGCACCTGAGCGAGCTTGGCGGACTGTGTCCGCCTCGCCGGCAAGGATGCGCCTTGATCGTCACCGCGGACCTGGCCGCAGGCAGACGGCGTGGGACTATCGGACGACTTTCGCCCGTGGGTTAAGCCGTCGTCAGGTCTTCCGCATTCCAGTCCCCGGACCGTCGTTCAGATAGACACCACCCAAAGGTGTTGGCTTTGAAGGCCAATGGAGAAGGAATCGAACCTTCGACATTCAGATTAGAAATCTGATGCTCTACCCAACTGAGCTATCCGTGGTGCAGATGAAGGGAATCGAACCCCCGACCTCCGGCCAAAATGCCGGCGCTCTTCCGCTGAGCTACATCCGCGGTTCCGACCTCCGAAACGGCGCCGTACACAGGGAGGCAGAGCCGCCTGCGCGGGCGGAGACAAAAGCTCCAACCGTTGTGCTCGTTTCGGCTTTCGTGACCGGGAGGGCGCAGATACCGCCTGCGACGGACTGTCGCAAGCGGTATTGTGGTGGCGAAAACGAGGCTTCTTCTGGACGTGGCTTTCCGGCAACAGTTCGTCAGTTGAAGATTATCCGTCCAAGCACGCGCAGCCCATCATCCTGGGGCGTGACGATGACCGCCTCGCCCTCGCGCGCCGACTGGCCGGTCAGCGCCTGGATCGTCTCGAGATGGGTGACGAATACGTAGTTGCCGGAACCGGTATAGTTCCTGATTTCCTCCAGGATCGCTTCCATCTGCTCCTTGCGGGCCTTCTCGTCGGCGGGGGGAGGGTCGAGCGGCGCGAACTCCTCGGCGTCGCCAAAGGCGAGGCGTGCGGTTTCCTTGGCCCGGCAGAAACGGCTGGTCAGCACCCGCCCTGTCGGCGCCGCGCGCGCGGCAAACAACGCGCCGATCTTGCGCGCCTGCTGCCTGCCGCGCTCCGACAGGTTGCGCTGCGTGGAGCACTTCTCGATGTCGAAATTGGTCGGCTCCATGGCGCCCGGCGCCATGGCGTGGCGGAGGAGGACAATCTGCTCACCTTCGCGCAACAACGCCCAACCGGCTTCGGTTGCCTCTGCTTCAGCGGCAAACAGAAACAGTAAAATGGCCGCGACCATACGGAGCATTCGGCGATTTTCCTCCCATCGGCAACGGATATAGGGACGCGAAAGAGAGTATAAAGGCAAGCAGGCGACTGACGGTGCGCAGCGGCAGGACGTTCGCGTACGCCAGATTGCCGCCTAGCCGCTTCATTTCCCGTGCTTTCGGTTGCGCCGTGACACGCGGTCGCCTATTCGCTGGCCCGTGTCGCCTGTCGTTGAAACCATCCTCTTCGTCTTCGGACTTGTCGCGCTCGGCTATCTCGCCGGGCTGACCGGCTATCTCAAGGCCGAAGTCGGCGACGCGCTCACCGAATTCGCGATCGGTGTCGCGCTGCCGCTGCTGCTTTTCCGCACCATGGTCGACGCGGACTTCCACGGCTCGGCGCCCTGGGCCTTGTGGACGGCCTATTTTACCGCCGCCGCCATGACATGGGTCATCGGCCATCTCGTGATGACCCGGATTTACCGCCGCGACTCGCAGATCGGCGTGGTCGGCGGCTTCTCCTCGGCCTATTCGAACCTCGTCCTCCTCGGCATACCGTTCATGCTCGGCGTTCACGGGCAGGACGGGTTCGAGGTTCTTTCCCTGCTGATCGCCATCCACATGCCGGCGATGACGATGGTCTCCATCATCCTGTTCGACCTATTCGGCCATCGGAAAACCGGATCGATAAAGGCCGGCGAGATATTCAGGGCGTTCCTGCGGCGCGTGCTGCCGAATTCGCTGATGATCGGCATATTGGCAGGCGTGCTGTGGCGCGCCGGCGGGCTGGAACTGCCGTCCTTCGTCGTGCGGCTAATCGATGCGCTGGCCGACATTGCCGGACCGCTCGCGCTTTTCGCCATGGGGCTCGGCCTCAGGCGATTCAGCATCTCGGGCAACATCCTTCCTGCCGCGACGCTTTCGCTGGTCAAGCTGATGCTGATGCCGGCCATCACGCTGGGCGTCGCACTGCTTTTCGATCTACCGCCGATGACCGCCAAGGTCGCGGTTGCAGCGGCCTCGCTGCCTTCCGGGATCAACTCGTACCTGCTTGCGGTCCAGTTCGGCACCGGACAGGGGCTGGCATCCAGCCAGATGACCATCGCGACGGCCTGCGCGGCCGTCACCACCGCTTTCTGGCTGACGATCGCGCATGCGGTATTCGGTTGATCCCGACCCTTGTTGGACCAAGACCTTTCGGCCAATAAAGATTGATCGCCGGACGGCGGCTGGGGTAGAGCAGGAGCCGACGACAGCACGCACCTTTCCGCGTCCCGCAACAAATCTGAAATCGGCGCATTGACGCCCTAGAGGAGGCAACCATGCTCCAGAAGACCAGCCATTTCATGCGCGAAGCCAACCTGATCGGCGGCGAATGGGTGCAGGCCGACAGCGGCGCGACGATCGACGTGACCAATCCGGCGACCGGCCTGAAGATCGGCACCGCGCCGAAGTCGGGCAAGGCGGAGACGCGCCGCGCCATCGAGGCGGCCGAAGAGGCCTTCCATTCGTGGAAGAAGACCTCGGTGCTCGAACGCCACAAGCTGCTCAGGAAGCTTCACGACGCGCTCATGGACAACCAGCAGCCGCTCGCCGAGTTGCTCACCACCGAGCAGGGCAAGTCGCTCACGGAGGCCAAGGGCGAGATTGCTATTTCAGCCGCCTACATCCTCTGGTTCGCCGAGGAAGGCCGCCGCACATACGGCGACGTGGTGCCGTCGCCCTGGGCCGACCGCCGCATCATCACCACCAAGCAGCCGGTCGGCGTGATCGCCGCGATCACGCCGTGGAACTTCCCGTCCTCCATGCTGGCGCGCAAGCTCGGCCCGGCCTTCGCGGCGGGCTGCACGGCGGTGGTCAAGCCGGCATCGCAGACGCCATATTCGGCGCTTGCCTGGGGGGTGCTTGCCGAGGAGGCCGGCTTCCCGAAGGGCGTGATCAACATCGTGACGGGTTCGGCCGGCGAGATCGGCGACGAGATCTGCGCCAACCCGCTGGTCAAGAAGCTGACCTTCACCGGCTCGACCGAGGTCGGCAAGATGCTGATGGCGAAGTGCGCGTCGACCGTGAAGAAGGTGTCGATGGAACTCGGCGGCAACGCGCCGTTCCTGGTCTTCGACGACGCGGACGTCGACCGCGCGGTGGAAGGCGCGATGGTCGCCAAATACCGCAATTCGAGGCAGACCTGCGTCTGCACCAACCGCTTCTTCGTACAGGCTGGCATCTACGACCAGTTCGTCGAGAAGCTCGCCGCGGCAAGCAACAAGCTGAAGGTCGGCTCGGGTCTCGAGGATGGCACGCAGCAGGGACCGCTGATCGACGAGAAGGCTGTCGAGAAGGTCGAGGAGTTCATCGAGGACGCCA
>JAEYXI010000426.1 GCA_023428515.1 Pseudomonadota bacterium
CACCTGTAGGCGAGGGGACACCGGCCGATCTTGTTGGTGTCAGCAGGACGCGTGGCGGCTCATGGGTAACCACCCCCTCACCGTCACGCTTCGCGTGCCACCTCTCCCCCGGCCCGGGGGAGAGGAAAGGTGCTGCGGCGCGGTCGGCTCTTCCTCTCCCCCGTCGAGCGGGGGAGAGGTGGTTTGGGAAGCAAACCGGAGTGGGGGTCGATCGGGGATGGTCGAAATGATCCTCGACCACTCCCCCGGCTTCGGCGTCTATGTGCACTGGCCTTTCTGCGCGGCGAAGTGCCCCTATTGCGACTTCAACAGCCATGTCCGCCACCAGCCGGTCGACCAGGACCGTTTCGCGCGTGCCTTCGAGACGGAACTGGCGACCATGCGCGAAAGGACTGGCCCGCGCGAGGTGACGAGCATTTTCCTCGGCGGCGGCACGCCGTCGCTGATGAAACCGGAGACGGTCGGCGCGGTGCTCGATGCTGTCGCGAGGAACTGGACGGTGCCTGCCGGTATCGAGGTGACGCTGGAGGCGAACCCATCATCGGTGGAGGCCGAGCGCTTCCTTGGCTACCGAACGACGGGCGTCAACCGGGTGTCGCTCGGCGTGCAGGCTCTGAACGACCGGGATCTGCGTTTCCTAGGACGGCTGCACAACGTCGAGGAGGCGCTCGTTGCAATCGAACTGGCGCGAAAAACTTTTCCGCGCCTTTCCTTCGACCTGATCTATGCGCGGCCGGGCCAGACGCCGGAAGCCTGGGAGGCGGAACTGGAGGAGGCGATCGGCCATGCCGCCGACCATCTGTCGCTCTACCAGTTGACCATCGAGGAAGGCACGCGCTTCCATTCGCTCCATGCGGCGGGAAAGTTCGAGATTCCCGATAGCGAGCACGCGGCGGAGCTTTATGCGGTGACGCAGGAGGTGACGGCGGCGCGCGGACTGCCGGCCTACGAGATATCGAACCATGCGAGGCCGGGCGCCGAGAGCCGCCACAACCTGACTTATTGGCGCTACGGCGAATATGTCGGCGTCGGGCCGGGCGCGCATGGCCGTTTCGTCGAGGACGGCAGGCGCGTGGTGACGGTGGCGGAGAAGATGCCGGAAACCTGGGCGAACCTCGTCGAGGCGAAGGGCCACGGCGTCACCGGCGGCGAAATCCTGACGCGTTCGGAGGAAGCCGACGAATTCCTGCTGATGGGCCTCAGGCTCGCCGAGGGGATAGACCTTGCGCGCTACGAGGCGCTGTCAGGCAAGGGTTTTTCGCCGGCCAGGCTTTCGGTGCTGCAGGAGGAAGGGCTGGTCGCACCGATCGGCAATTCGAGGCTGCGCGCGACGCCGTCGGGCATGATCGTGCTCGACGCGGTGGTGGCCGACCTAGCACGGTAGAGCGGAGCATTGCGCGGCGCATAGACTTGCCGGCATTCTGGGCTTCCCTTGCGAGGAGAAACCCCATGAGTTCCGCATTCGCTTCCTGGCAGTTCTGGGCAGTGCTGTCGGCGGTGTTCGCCGCGCTGACGGCGATCTTCGCCAAGGTCGGCGTCGAGAACGTTAATTCCGATTTCGCGACGCTGATCCGGACGGTTGTCATCCTGCTTGTGATCGCGGCGATCGTCGCGGCGACCGGTCAGGCACAGGCGCTGGGCTCCATCTCCGGCAAGACCTACGCGTTCCTGATGCTGTCGGGACTGGCGACCGGCGCCTCCTGGCTTTGCTATTTCCGGGCGTTGAAACTTGGAAACGCAGCCCAGGTCGCGCCGGTGGACAAGCTAAGCGTTGTGCTGGTCGCGGTGTTTGGCGCGGTTTTCCTTGGCGAGCGGCTTGGCGCGACGAACTGGCTCGGCGTCGTTCTGATCGCCATCGGCGCGGTGCTGGTCGCCTACAAGATTTGACCGGGGCGGCTTCCGGCGGTCGCCGGTCTCAAGCCGCGCCAGGTATATGTCGAAGCGATTGGGCAAGGCGCGACTGCCGGGCTGCCTTCAGTGGGAAACCGGGCGGCGGTCGCGGCGGGTCACGCCTTCGGGCGCGGGCGCCGCTTCGGGCAGGATGATCTCGCCATCCGCCTGGCGTTCCGGCTGCTTCTTCGTCTGCCGGCGCGGCGTTACGCTGCGCTCGGTTTCGTCTTCGCGGCCGGAATAGTAAGGATCGAACGTATCCGGCATGATCAGATTGGCCATCGTGTCCTCCCAAGACCCGAATTCTTTCTTGCCCGCTTAACCCGCCAGTGCCGGTTTCGTTCCGGACTGTGGCAAAGCGATGGCGGACAGGGGTGAGGCGAAGGAAGGCCAGACGCGGCGGAACCGCGTCCGGGAGAAGCATGATGGCCTACTTCGCAGCGAGGAGTTCCTTCACGTTGAGCACGGAGAACTCGGTGTCGTCGGCCTTGTCGACGGCGCGGCCGGCCGAGAAGGGCAGGTTGTTGTCGTTGCCGACGATGATGCGCTCCGCGTCGATCACGTCGACATTCTCGATGGTGACGAAAGGCATGTCGTAGAAGCCTTCGCCGCCGCCCTGGAGCTTGCGGTTGTTGGGATCCTTGATGTTCAGGAGGTCGATGTAGCCGATCTTGCGGACCGGCTTGCCGACGTTCTCGTCGGTCATCTCGATCTTGTAGATGCGCTTGACCTTCGACGGCACCGCGAAGCAATCGGGCTGCGGGTTTGTCGCGTCGGCACAGGCCTTGGCCGCGACGCCGGCGCCGTTGTCGCGCTCGATGACGAGGGCGGTGGTGGCGTCGATCATGTTGAAGTCGCCGATCGCCTCGCCGCCCTCGGCGAGCGGATAGAGCCAGGAGCGGCCGGTCCAGGCCTTGCCGGCGACGTCGAACTCGATGATGCGCAGCACGGTCTTGCCGTCGACCTGCTCGACCTGGCCGTCGACATAGAGCGGGCCTTCCAAGAGGCCATAGAGCTTGCTGCCGTCCTTCGCCATGGCGAGGCCCTCGTAGCCGCCGGAGCGCTTGAGATTGAAGGCAGGCATCTTGGCGGCGGGATTAGCCGGCAAAGCGAGCGTCGGGTGGTCGGGGGACAGAACAGGCGTGCCGCCCACGACTGTGTCGAACACGTCGGTCAGCTTGCCGGCTGTGTCGAATTTCAGGATGTAGGGGCCGAACTCCTCGCCGACCCAGAAACCGTCGGCGACCGGCTGGATGGATTCCACGTCGAAGTCGGCGCCCGTGAGGTAGCGCGTGTCGCTGCCTTCGAGCACGATCGGGAAGGGGGCCTTCCGGTCGGGATCGCTGAGGAAGACGGTGCCGACGCGCTCGACAGCGCCCTTCTCCCAGTCGAAGCGGATCTGGTGCAGCATCAGCATCGTGTCGGAGGAATTGAGCTTGGCGCCGAAACCGTTGTCGGACATCGACCAGAAGGTGCCGTCCGGCATGGTCTTGATGCCCGAAAAACCTTGCACGGGCTGGCCATCAAAGGGCAGCGACAAGCCGGTCGGGCGGTGGCCGTCCTTGCCGGGGACCGAGCCGAGATCGGTGGTGCGCTTGCGGTCGGCGGTCGAGAACTTGCCGGAAGTCATCAGATAGTCCGGCGCGTCGGCCGGGGCAGGGACGATCGTATTGGCGGGCAGTATCGCCTGGGTCTCGAGCGTCGCGGTGAACTCGGTTTCCTGAGCGCCGGCAATGCCGGCAAACAGAACGGTGAGAGCGGTCGCGGACAGCAGCATCTTTCGCATGGTCTTCGCCTCCTTAGGGGTGTGGACAGCCCCCCGATAGAGACGGCGCATGACGCTGGCTTGAAGCGGATGTGACGGTTCGGTGAAGGGTGTGGAGTAAGGCGATGACTAGCGCATATGAGGCTGGCGTGTATCGTTCAACGCCCGTCATCCTCGGGCTTGTCCCTAGGATCTGCCGAGGTTGGTGCGCTTTGGACAGTGAAGAGTCTGCACTTCATCGACACCACTCATGACTGGTCACCCGGCAGCAGATCCTCGGGACAAGCCCGAGGATGACGGCGGAGTAGGCTCTTCCGTCTCCTGTCGCTCCCACGGTCGTACATGATCAGCGTCGCGGGGACTTGCCGGACCGCATCGCCGGCTGGTTAATGCGAAGCATGGAAAATCAGCCAAAGACCTATGTCGTCGGGCAGGCCGAGATCGCGGCGCGGCCTCTGGAGGCGGCGCTCTATCTGGTGGCGACGCCGATCGGCAATCTCGGCGACATCACGCTGCGCGCGCTGGAGACGCTTGCCGCGGCCGACGTGCTCGCCTGCGAGGACACGCGGGTGACGCGCGTGCTGCTCGACCGTTACGGGATCAGGCAGCGGCCGATCGCCTATCACGAGCACAATGCGGCGGAGGCAGGGCCGAAGCTGATCGCGGCGCTGCAGGAGGGGAAAAGCGTCGCGCTGGTGTCGGACGCCGGCACGCCGCTGGTCTCCGATCCGGGTTTTCGCCTCGTCGAGCAGGCGCAGGCGGCGGGTATCACGGTCGTGCCAATACCGGGGCCGTCGGCGGTGCTCGCGGCACTGACCGCGTCCGGCCTGCCATCCGATGCGTTTTTGTTTGCCGGCTTCCTGCCGGTGAAGGGCGGGCAGCTTAGGACGCGGCTCGGGGAGCTTGCGGCGGTGCCGGCGACGCTGATCTTCTTCGAGTCGCCGCGGCGCATCGCTGACACGCTTGCCGCCATGGCCGAGGTTTATGGCGATCGGCGCGCGGCGATCGGACGGGAGTTGACAAAAACCTTCGAGGAGATGCGGACCGGCACGCTGGCCGAGCTTGCGTCGCATTATGCGGAAGCGCCGACGCCGAAGGGCGAGATCGTGGTCTGCGTCGGCCCGCCGGAAGGGAAGACGGACGCGCCGGCGGATATCGACCGGCTGCTCGCCTCGCTGGCGGCCGAGATGCCGGCCTCGAAGGCGGCGGCGGAGGCCGCGAAAATGACCGGGCAGCCGAAGCAGGCGCTCTACCGCCGGCTGCTGGAGCTCAAGGATGGCTGAAGCGGGGGCGGGGCGGGGACCGAATGCCGACGCGGCGCTGAAGCTGCGCCGCAAGGCCTACCGGCGGGGGCATTCGGGCGAGTGGCTGGCGGCGGTGGCTCTGATATTGAAGGGGTTCCGCATTGTCGCGCGGCGCTACAGGACAAAACTCGGCGAGATCGACCTGATCGCGCGACGCGGCAATCTCGTGCTGATCGTCGAGGTGAAGGCGCGCAAGACGCTGATGGAGGCGATGGAGGCGATCGCCTACGAGTCGGAGCGGCGTATCGAGGGCGCCGCCGACCTCTGGCTGTCGCGGCAGCGCGATCATGCGAAGATATCGATGCGCTTCGACATGGTGGCGGTGCTGCCCTGGCGCTGGCCGGTGCATGTCGAGAATATCTTTCACGGCAGGAACTAGGCGCCTTGATTCCGCCGTCCGCGCCGGTTTAGCTGCGGCCATGATGTTCATGTCCACATTCTTCCCGCTGAACTGAGCGACCTCGATGTCGCCTCCGGTGCGTCTGCGCCGGACAGATCAGAGCGGCCCCGCCGACGCGGCGGCCGAACGGAGAATGTGTAAATGCCAAGCAACGAGCATATCGGCCTGACCCTGGAAGAGGTCGAGGCCTTCATCGCCGACGGCTTCGTCAGGATGGAAAACGCCTTCAGTACCGACCTCGCAAGACACTGCAGGGACGAGTTGTGGGCGGAGATCGGCCTGTCGCCTGACAAGCCCGAGACATGGACAAGGCCCGTCATCCGGGTGGGTTCGAAATCGTCGCCGCCCTTCGTGGAGGCGGCCAACACGCCGCGCCTGCATGCGGCCTATGACCGGCTTGCCGGCGAGGGCCGCTGGCTGGCGCCGAAGGGGCTCGGCACTTTTC
>JAEYXI010000494.1 GCA_023428515.1 Pseudomonadota bacterium
GCCGATCACCTGGCCGATCGGCCAGGGCAAGAGCTTTTCGGGCACCTATCACCTGGCCCAGAACGCCATCCGCCACAGCGATACCGAAACCGAGCGCACCAAGGTCACCCGACCGGACTCGAACCGCGTCGCGGGCCTGCTGCCGGAGAACGAGCGCCAAACGCTGATCGAGGAGTTGGAACTCGCCCGCGAGGCGTGCCGGCCCTTCGACCTGAAGGCGTTCCGCGAGGGGCATCTCACCCCGGTTTATTTCGGCTCGGCGCTGCGCAATTTCGGCGTGCGCGACCTGATCGAGGCGCTGGGCGCGTTTGCCCCGCCGCCGCGCGACCAGGAGGCCGACAGCCGCACCGTGCACGCCACGGAGCCGGAGATGAGCGCCTTCGTGTTCAAGATCCAGGCGAACATGGCCCCCAACCATCGCGACCGCATCGCCTTCGTGCGAGTATGCTCAGGCACGCTGGAGCGCGGCATGAAGGCGAAGCTCGTGCGGACCGGCAAGCCGATGTCGCTGTCAGCGCCGCAGTTCTTCTTCGCCCGCAGCCGCATCACCGCCGACGAAGCCTATGCCGGCGACGTGGTCGGCATCCCCAACCACGGCACGCTCAGGATCGGCGACACGCTGACCGAGGGCGAGGACATATTGTTCCGCGGCGTGCCGAACTTCGCGCCGGAGATCCTGCGCCGCGTGCGCCTCGGCGACGCCATGAAGGCGAAGAAGCTGAAGGAAGCGCTGCAGCAGATGGCCGAAGAAGGCGTCGTGCAGCTTTTCCAGCCGGAGGACGGCTCGCCGGCCATCGTCGGCGTGGTCGGCGCGCTGCAGATCGACGTGCTCCGGGAACGCTTAAGCGTCGAGTACACGCTGCCCGTCGATTTCGAGATGTCGCGCTTCTCGGTCTGCCGATGGATTTCCGCGGACAACAAACTCGACGTCGAGCGTTTCATCGAGACACACAAGGGCGACATCGCCCGCGACCTCGACGGCGATCCTGTTTTCCTCGCGCCGCATGAATTCGGCCTGAACTACGAGGCAGACCGCTGGAAGCAGATCCGCTTCGCGGCGATCAAGGACTACCAGGTCCGCGACAAGGCGGCCTGATGCCTGCTTGGGGTGCGCGCCACCTATGCTAGGGTTCGGCCGCAAGGGCGGATCCGGAGCGCGCATGATCGACGGCGAGGCAATCGACGAACTGGTCGACTGGATGATCGACGGCGCACGGCCGGGCAGCAGTGCCCAGCAATCGTTCGACGCGCTCGGGCGACGCCTGGTCGGTGCCGGCGTGCCGATCGGCCGCTTCGCGCTCTTCGTGGAGACGCTGCATCCCAATATCGCGGGACGCCGTATGCTGTGGACACCGGAGGAAGGCACGAAACTCACGGAGGGCGGCATCGGCCTCTATTCGCGCGACGAATATGTGAAGAACCCCTTGCCGACAGTCACGTCCAGGCAAGTGACGATACGCCGCCGCCTCACCAATCCAAACCTGATCTCCGACTACCCGATCCTGGGCGAACTCGTAGCCGAAGGCTTCACGGACTACGTCGCGCAGCCGCTGATCTTCACGACGGGCGAGACCCACGCCGTCACCTGGTCGACCAAGCACGAGGACGGCTGGAGCGACGGCGCGATCGCCGTGCTCGAACGCATCAGGCGGCCGCTCGCCCGCCTGGTCGAGGCACATCTCCTCAGGCTCAACGCGGCATCGATCATCTCGGCCTATGTCGGCCGCAACAGCGGCGAGCAGATCCTTTCGGGCCGCGTACATCGCGGCGACGGGGAGGAGATCGACGCGGCGATCCTCTTCAGCGACCTGATCGGCTTCGCCGCGCTCTCCAGCACCAGGACCGGCCCGGAAATCGTCGCGGTGCTCAACGAGGCCTTCGATATCATGGTGCCGCCGGTAGAGGCGCGCGGCGGCGAGATCCTGAAATTCCTGGGCGACGGGTTTTTCGCGATCTTTCCCTATGGCGAGAAGACGACGCTGGCCGGTGCGGTGAGGGCCGCCTCCGACGCGGTCATGGAAGGAGAGAAAAAGCTTGCGGAGGCGGAGGTCGGCAAGCTCCTCGGCTTCCGCTCGGCGATCCATGCCGGGCGCTTCCACTATGGCAACATAGGCGGGGCGAACCGGCTGGACTTCACGGCAATAGGCCAACCGGTGAACTTTGCCGCGCGGCTCCTCGCAGCGGCTTCAGACCTGTCGCTGACACGGGTCGCTTCGGCGACGACAGCCGCGCATCTCTGCCTGCCGTCGCAGCTGGTGGCCGAGACCGCGTTCAAGGGCTTCGTCGGGCTGCAGCCGGTCTATGTCTGGTGATCAGGTTTCGGCCTTTGCCGGAATGCCTGCCTAGCTCTCGCCCCAGCGCCGCTGCCGGTCGAGCAGCCTGAGCAGCGTCGCATTGGCGGCGTCGGCCGCTTCATACTGCACCCAGTGGCCGGCATCCGGTACCACGACAAGCTCCGAGCCCGGATCGAAGCGCTTCAGCAGCGCCTCGTGCCGTGCAAACCCGCCGCGGACCGTCACGTCCAGCTCGCCCCATATGCCCGAGATGGGCACACGATTGTCCGCAAGCGAGACGTCGAGATGCACGCTGCGGGTGATCGACGGCGTGTCGATGCGGCAGGCCGGCACGTTGATGCCCTGCAGGGCAACCGCCAGAGCGTCGATATTCTCCGGTCTGGCGATCATCAGCACGCCGAGGTTGCTGCGGTGCGCCTCGGCACGGCCCATCTCGTCGAGACCTCGCCAGCGGGTGAGCGGCAGGCGTTCGGGATTTCGCAGCCCCAGCCCCCCCGATCCGACGAGGACGAGCTGGCGCACACGCTTCTGTTGAAGCGCCGTCATCGTGCCGGTTATGCCGCCGCCAAAGGAGAAACCGACGAGGTCGACCTCTGCCTCAGGGCCGACGAGTTCATCAAGGTCGCGCCATAGCGAGCCGGCGATGCTCTCCGCTGTGCGGGCTTCGGGCAGGTCGGATTCGCCGCAGCCCAGGCAATCGGGCGCCAGCACCATGCGGTCGGCCGCCAGCGCCTCTATGTTGCGTGTCCAGTGGCTCCAGCTGCCCGAGCCGCCGTGATGCAGCACCGTCGGGTGTCCCTTGCCCCAGCGGCGCCAGACAGTGCGGCGCCCGCCGCGTTCGACCACGATGCGCTCGGCGGCCGCTCCGACCCGCCCATGCCGTTCGAACTCCTGCCTTTCCGCCTCGTCCAATCTCTCCGCCTCGCTTCGGTTTCTCGTTTCCCGGTACCGGCCCGTTAGCGAGGCCGCCGGCCACGGGTAAATGAATTGCCTGTTTTCGCCAAGCAGCTTGCCGGACCAACGATCGAGCGTATGCGGGGGTCGGCTCAAGCCGCCGCGGGGATGCTGTCGTCGAAGATGGCGCGGTTGCGGCCGCCATCCTTCGCTTCATAGAGGCACAAATCGGCTGCGCGCATCAGCTCGGACACGTTGGCGTCGTAGGTGCACGACGTCCCGCCGATGGAAACTGTCAGCGACAACAGGATCCCCTCGACAGGCTTGAAGCTGATCTTCTCCACCGCGGTGCGAATACGCTCGGCGATGATTACGGCCTCCTCGTCGTTCGCACCGACCAGGAAAGCCGCGAATTCCTCGCCGCCGATGCGGCCAAGCACATCGCCGGTGCGCACGGCGGCCGAGATCGCCGAGGCGATCTCCAGCAGCGCCTTGTCGCCGGTCAGGTGGCCGTAGCTGTCGTTGATTTTCTTAAAATGGTCGGCGTCGATGATGAGCAGCGCGCCGCGGTCGGTCTTGCGCCTGGAACCGTCGAGCGCGGCGAAGAAGTTCTCGCGGTTCAGCATTCCCGTCATCGGGTCGCGGCTCGCTTTCTCCTCCAGACGCCGGTGCGCCGCGGCAAGTTCCGCGTGTGCCTTGGCGAGATCGCGGTGCGCACTGGTCAGCTTCTCGCTCTGCCAGAAGGTGTAGGCGCTGGCCGGCCAAGCAATCGCCAGCGGACAGATGGTCAGCATCAACCATGCATTGCCGTCGACCACGCCGCCGAGAGCGGGCACCAGGATGAGGGCGATGATCAGGGAAGCGACGAGGGACGAGAAAGCGACAGCCGTGGATTTCAGGAATATCTTATTCATGTAGCTTTCCTTGTCCGTACCGGTCCATGGCAGGCGGTAGGTGAAGGTGCCCTTTCCCGATAAGCTAAAATTTTATCGTCACCAAAATTTCCCTACCGTAATGCACATAAATTTGCTGCTATCGGCATGTCCCTGTCGTAGCGGATTCGTGACATAAGGCGCGCATGACCGACCTCCCCGACCCAAACCGCTTCTCCCATGTCACCGACTGGGTGTTCGATCTCGACAACACGCTCTATCCGCACCACTCGAACCTGTTCTCGCAGATCGACGTGAAGATGACCTCCTATGTCTCGGAGCTGCTCACCCTGCCGCGCGAGGAGGCGCGCAAGCTGCAGAAGGAGCTTTATCGCGAATATGGCACCACGCTTGCCGGCCTGATGCAGCGGCACGGCATCGATTCGGACGATTTCCTGCAGAAGGTCCACGACATCGATTATTCGTGGCTGGTGCCCGATCCGGTGCTGGGGGCGGCGATCCGGCAACTGCCGGGGAGAAAATTCATCTTCACCAACGGCAACCGCAAGCATGCCGAGCGCACGGCGCGCCAGCTCGGCATCCTCGACGATTTCGACGACATATTCGACATCGTCGCCGCCGGGCTGACGCCAAAACCCGCCCGCCAGACCTATGAGCGCTTCGCGGACCTGCACGCCATCACCGGCCCCAACGCGGTGATGTTCGAGGACCTGGCGCGCAACCTCTCGGTACCGAAGTCGCTCGGCATGACGACGGTGCTCATCGTGCCGAAGAATTTCGAGCCGACCTTCGCGGAGATCTGGGAGAAGGACAAGGACTACGAGGACGACGTCGACTTCGTCACCGACGACCTCGCCAGCTTCCTGGATGCCATCGTCAAGGCTGCCGCTTGAAGCGATTCACCTCCGTCGAGCAGCGCATCGACCATGCCGCGCATGGTGTGCTCGACCGCCTGCCGGCGCATGGCCTTTCCGGCGCGCTGGTCGAATTCCTGGTGTTCGGGCTCAAGCAGGGATGGGCGTGCCTGTTCGGCAGCGCCATGCTTTTCCTCATCATCGCCACGAAATACGCGCCGCCGGAGGCGCTTGGCATCGCGCGCTATGATTTCCTCTTCCTCGCCGCGCTGGCGATCCAGGTCGCCATGCTCGCCTTCAAGCTTGAAAAGCCGTCAGAGGCGACCGTCATCCTGATCTTTCACATCGTCGGAACCGCGATGGAGATCTTCAAGACTTCGGCCGGCTCGTGGGTCTATCCGGAGGACTGCTTCTTCCGCATTGCAGGCGTGCCGCTCTTCTCCGGCTTCATGTACGCCTCGGTCGGCTCATATATCGCGCGCATCTCACGCATCTTCGACATGCGCTACACCAGCTATCCGCCGCTCTGGGCGACCGTGCTCCTGGCGGCTGCCATCTACGTCAACTTCTTCGCCCACCATTTCGTCGTCGACCTGCGCTACGCGCTGTTCGCGGCAACGGCGCTGCTCTTCCTGCGCACGGTGGTCCACTACCGCGTCTTCCGCTTCCGCCACCGCATGCCGCTGCTTGTCGGCTTCCTGCTGGTCGCGCTGTTCATCTGGTTCGCCGAGAACATCGGCACCTGGTCGCGTGCCTGGATCTATCCGGGACAGGCGGACGCCTGGACCCCGGTCTCCATCCAGAAGCTCGGCGCCTGGTATCTCCTGATGATCATCTCCTTCGTGCTGGTGACGCTCGTTCATCGCCCGCGCCCGCTCGACCGCGACTGAGCCCGTCCTAAAATCCGGGCGACGAACCATGAACCTTTCGGCCGGTGGTTCCCACACAGTTGCATGAGCGCGCGGTGCGCTCATCAACCGGAGAAAGGAGACCATCATGACCGATACCAAGCTTCGCATGACCATCTTCAGCGCTGCTGCAATGGTCGGCTTTGTTCTCGCCGGCTCAGGCACTGCGAACGCCATCACCTGGCACACCTGCCCCGACGGCACGAAAGTCACGGACTCGCAGGCGTGGAAATGCAAGTTCAAGAAGAAGACGCGGAAGGGCCCGGTATTCTCGACGCAGGCCCTCGGCCTGACCGGCACCACCGGCCAGCAGCAGGGTCAGGCGCCGAAGCCGAAGGACTCGACGAAGAAGTGGCGCGACTACATCTTCGAAGGCGCCAAGCCGCCGCCGCCCCGGCCGAAATGATCGGCAGGGCTCCTGTGTGACTTGCCGGAGGATCGCCGCGTGCCGGCGGTCCTCCGGTATCGTTCAGAGATCGTAGAACCTGCTGATGATCGCCCAGGCCTCGTCGGCCGAATCGACGAAGTCGATGATGTCCTGGTCGCCAGGCGAGATGGTGCCCTGCTCGGCCAGGTAGTCGAGGTCGACCGCGCGGTGCCAGAATTCCTTGCCGAACAGGATGATCGGCACCCGCTCCATGCGGCCCGTCTGGATCAGCGTCAGCGTCTCGAAGAACTCGTCCATCGTGCCGAAGCCGCCGGGGAACACCGCAACCGCCTTGGCGCGCATGACGAAGTGCATCTTGCGGATCGCGAAATAATGGAAATTAAAGCAGAGCTCCGGCGTGACGTAGAGGTTGGGCGCCTGCTCGTGCGGCAGCACGATGTTCAGCCCAATCGACGGCGCGCCGACATCGCTGGCGCCGCGATTGCCGGCCTCCATGACGCCCGGCCCTCCACCCGTCACGACCACGAACTCGCGGTAGTAGGACGACGC
>JAEYXI010000569.1 GCA_023428515.1 Pseudomonadota bacterium
GAACAAGGGCAAGGGCTGGGGCGCCGGCGAGCTCTATAACGATTACACCAGGCAGCTCTCCAAGCTGGCTTCAAGGAAAAAGCCGGAGCTGAAGTCGAAGGCCGTCAAATCCGCTGCCAGGGCGAAAGCCGAGAAGCGGGTGAAAAAGGCCGCCGCCAAACCAGCCAAGAAGAAGCGGTGAGGTACGGTCATGGATTTCGGTCTGTCGGAAGAACAGAAGCTTATCGTCGAGACGACGCGCGCTTTCGTGGAGAACGAACTCTACCCGCATGAGCAGGAGGTGGAACGCACAGGCGTGCTGCGGCCGGAACTGATCGAGGAACTGAAGGCGAAGGCTATCGCGGCGGGACTCTACGCTGCGAACATGCCGGCGGATGTCGGCGGCGCCGGGCTCGATACGGTGAGCTGGCTGCTCTACGAGAAGGAACTCGGACGCGCCAATTATGCGCTGCACTGGACCTGTGTGGCGCGTCCGTCGAACATCCTGCTCGCCGGCACGCCGGAACAGCGCGAGAAATATCTCTTCCCGTGCATCCGCGGCGAGAAGTCCGACTGTCTCGCAATGACGGAGCCCGGCGCCGGGTCCGACCTGCGCGGCATGAAGGCGACAGCCGTGCAGGATGGCGACGACTGGGTGCTCAACGGCACCAAACATTTTATCAGCCACGCCGACATCGCGGATTTCGCCATCGTCTTCATGGCGTCGGGCGAGGAGGACAGTCCACGCGGCAAGCGCAAGAAGATCACGGCCTTCTTCGTCGACAAGGGTACCCCCGGCTTCACCGTGCGCAACGGCTATCGCAACGTCTCGCATCGCGGCTACACGAATTCGGTGCTGGAGTTCGACAATTGCCTGATACCGGCGAGCCAGATCCTCGGCGAGGTGCACAAGGGTTTCGAGGTGGCGAACAGCTGGCTCGGCGCGACGCGCCTGCAGGTCGGCGCGACCTGCCTTGGCCGTGCGGAGCGCGCGCTTGGCCATGCCATCGACTATGCCGCGCAGCGCGAACAGTTCGGCCAGCAGATAGGCAAGTTCCAGGGCGTGTCGTTCAAGCTCGCCGACATGGCGACCGAGCTGAAGGCGGCCGAGCTGATGATCCTTGAGGCTGCCTGGAAATACGACCAGGGCACGGTGAGCGACCAGGACATGGCGATGGCCAAGCTGAAGGCCACCGAGATGCTCGCCTTCGTCGCCGACGAAGCGATCCAGATCCATGGCGGCATGGGCCTGATGGACGACCTGCCCCTGGAGCGCATCTGGCGCGACGCCCGCGTCGAGCGCATCTGGGAGGGCACCAGCGAGATACAGCGCCATATCATCAGCCGCGCGCTGCTAAGGGCCGTTGGGGGATGAGCCGCCTCGACCGTCTGCTGCGGCCGAAATCGGTTGCCGTCGTGGGCGGCGGCTTCTTTGCGCCCAACGTCATCAGGCAATGCCTGAAGATGGGCTTTGCCGGGGGCGTCTGGCCGGTGCATCCGTCGAAGGACGAAGTCGCCGGCGTCAAGGCATACCGCTCGCTCGCCAACCTTCCTGCCGCACCGGCCGCTACCTTCATCGGCGTCAACCGCAACCTCACCATCGATATCGTGCGGGAACTTCGTGAACTTGGCGCGGGTGGGGCGATCTGTTTCGCGGCAGGTTTTCGCGAGACCGGCAGCTATGACGCCGACGGCGAACGCCTGCAGCAGGCGCTGGTCGAGGCGGCGGGAGACATGGCCGTCATCGGCCCGAACTGCTACGGCCTGATCAACTATGCCGACGGCGCCCTGCTGTGGCCAGACCAGCATGGTGGGCGGCGGTTGAAGGACGGCGAGACGGGTGCGGCGATCATCACGCAGTCGTCCAACATCGCCTGCAACCTGACCATGCAGACGCGCGGCCTGCCGCTCGCCTACATGATGACGGCGGGCAACCAGGCGCAGACCGGCCTGTCGGAAATGGCGCTCGGGCTGATCGAGGATTCTCGCGTTTCGTGCCTCGGACTGCATATCGAGGGTTTCGACTCCGTCGCCGGCTTTGAACGGCTGGCGGCGCGCGCGCGGGAATTGAAGAAACCGATCGTCGCAATGAAGGTGGGCCGCTCCGAGCAGGCGCGCGCGGCGACGGTTTCGCATACGGCGTCGCTCGCCGGCTCCGACGCAGCGTCGGACGCATTTTTGAAGCGGCTCGGCATACCGCGCGTCGACACGATCCCGGCCTTCCTGGAGACACTGAAGCTGTTTCACGCGGTGGGGACGCTGGACAGCTACACGCTGTCCTCGATGAGCTGTTCCGGCGGCGAGGCCTCGGTGATGGCGGACACAGCGGAAGGACGACCCGTCTCGTTTCCGAAGCTCGCCGAGGAGCATCGCGCCCGCGTGCAGGAGACGCTTGGGTCCTTGGTCGCGGTCGCCAATCCGCTCGACTACAATACCTACATCTGGGCCAACGAGCCGGCGATGACGGCGACCTTCTCGGCCATGGTGTCGGGCGGCTTCGGGTTGAACCTGCTGGTGCTTGATTTCCCTCGCACCGACCGCTGTTCGGACGCCGACTGGTGGCTCACGGTCAACGCCTTCGAGGCGGCGCTGAAGGCGAACAATGCCAAGGGCGCGATCGTCGCCTCGATGGGCGAGAACCTGCCGGAGGGCCACGCGGAGGAGCTGCTGAAGCGCGGCATCGCGCCGATCCTCGGCATAGCCGAGGCGATGGACGCAGCGGCTGCTGCGGCTTTTGCGGGAGAGGCTTGGAGGCGGCCATCAGCCTCCCCCTTGTGGGAAGGTCGCGGCCGCGAAGTGGGCGCGGGTGGAGGTGATAGCGCCGACATACCCCCATACCTAACCCCTCCCCACAAAAGGGAGAGGGATTCCGGTGCGATCGATGAGGCCACTGCCAAGGTGATGCTCGCGGATGCCGGGCTGTCCGTGCCGGCAGGTCGGCGCACGGCGAGCGTGGCAGAGTCGGTCGCTGCGGCGCAAGAGATTGGCTATCCGGTGGCGCTGAAGGCGTTGGGCGTCGCGCACAAGTCGGAGGCCGGCGCAGTGAAGCTTGGCCTGAAAGACGAGACGTCGGTGCTTGCCGCAGCTGAGAGTCTCGTTGGCCTTGGCTCCGGCCTCTATGTCGAGCGCATGGTCGAGGGCGGTGTCGCCGAGCTGATCGTCGGCATCACGCGCGATCCGCTGTTCGGGCCGGTGATGACCGTGGGCACCGGCGGCGTGCTGGTCGAGCTTTTGAAGGACAGCGCGACGCTGCTCCTGCCGGCAACCCGCGACGAGATCGAGGCGGCGTTGCGGGGGCTGAAACTGTTCCCGCTGCTCGACGGCTTTCGCGGCCGGCCGAAAGCCGATCTCGAAGCAGCGACCGACGCCATTCTGAAGATTGCCGACTTCGCGCTCGCCAATGCGGACACGCTTGCCGAGCTCGACGTCAATCCGCTGATCGTGTGCGCCGAAGGAAAGGGCGCCTGGGTGGCCGATGCGCTGCTCGTCAAGGAGGAACAATGACCGACGTGATCACCACCCGCCGTGAGGGCGGCATACTCGAAGTCACGCTGGACCGGCCGAAGGCGAACGCCATCGACCTGAAGACCTCGCGGCTCATGGGCGAGACGTTCAAGGCGTTCCGCGACGACCCGGAACTGCGTGTCGGCATCGTGAAGACATCAGGCGACAAATTCTTCTGCGCCGGCTGGGATCTCAAGGCGGCCGCCGCGGGCGATGCGGTGGACGGCGACTACGGCGTCGGCGGCTTCGCTGGCCTGCAGGAACTGCGCGACATGAACAAGCCGGTGATCGCCTGTGTCAACGGCATGGCGGTCGGCGGCGGCTTCGAGCTGGCGCTCTCCTGCGACATGATCATCGCATCCGACCATTCGAGCTTCGCATTACCGGAAATCCGCGCTGGCACGCTGGCCGATGCCGCGACGGTGAAGCTGCCGAAACGCATTCCCTACCATGTCGCGATGGACCTTCTGCTCACCGGCCGCTGGATGGACGTGCAGGAAGCGCATCGCTGGGGCCTGGTCAACGAGGTGCTGCCCAAGGAGAAGCTCGAGGATCGCGTCTGGGAGATCGCGCGGCTACTCGCGTCGGGCCCGCCGCTGGTCTTCGCGGCGATCAAGGAGGTGGCGCGCGAGGCGGAGGGTATGAATTTCCAGGATGCGATGAACCGCATCACCAAGCGCCAGTTCCGCACCGTCGACGAGCTCTACGGCTCGGAGGACAATCTCGAGGGCTTCAAGGCCTTCGCCGAGAAGCGCGATCCTGTCTGGAAGGGCCGCTAGCGCGCGGTCCGTCCAGGCGGTCGGTTGATCCCCAAATCGAGTACGATAGATTGGTTCCGGTAATCATTCGGAGCCGGGCGTGCCGGGACATTCTGGGTCCAAGAAGGTCATATACGCGGCATTGGCCGGCAATCTGCTGATTGCGGTCACGAAATTCATCGCGGCTTTCTTCACCGGAAGCTCGGCAATGCTGTCGGAAGGCGTGCATTCGCTGGTCGACACCGGAAACGGCACGTTGCTGCTCTATGGGATGCATCGCGCCGCCCGGCCCGCAGACAGGGGGCATCCTTTCGGCCATGGACGCGAACTCTATTTCTGGAGCTTCATCGTCGCCCTGCTCGTCTTCGCGCTGGGCGCCGGCGTGTCCTTCTATGAAGGGGTCGTCCATATCCTCGAACCCGAGCCGATCCGCAATGTCCAGGTC
>JAEYXI010000577.1 GCA_023428515.1 Pseudomonadota bacterium
CGGCGTCAGCCGCACCGAGGACAGGGCGACGGCGAACGCCACGGCGAGGAGCCCCGCTCCCGACATCACCGCACCGACCAGCACCACCATGCCGGGCAGCGCCCAGATGATGCCGACCATGAAAACCGCCTGCGCCATCGTCAGCCCGGCCTGCTGAGCCAGATCGGCGAACCCGATATGGGCAGTGCAGAGGATGAGCCCGGGCACCGACACGACTTTGGACGTACCGATGAAAAACCAGCGGCGGCGCTCGGCGAAACCAGGGCTTGTGGGGGCGACGTCGTCGGGCATCTCATCGCCCGATAACACAGGCTCCGGAAAGTGGCGATGCGAAACCCGCGCTGGCCTGCATGTTTCGCCCGCCTGTCGATTCTGCTTTACGCTGGCCGACCTTAGATTGGCGGCTCCGCCTGCATTGCCATTTGCGCTGGAAGTCGCCATGTCTTTCGGCGAATGATCGTCAACGCGAGCGCCCGGGCCATGGCTGTCGACAAGATGAAGCGCAAGCTGACGACCATCTTCTGCGCCGACGTGCAGAGCTATTCGGCGCTGATGGCCGGCGACGAGGCGGAGACGCTGGCAAGACTGCGGCGCTACCGCTCGATCATGGGCGACCTCTTCGAGCGCCATGAAGGCCGCAAGGTCAACACATGGGGCGACGCGGTGATCGCCGAATTCGCCTCGGTGGTCGAGGCGGTCCGCTGCGCCGTCGAGATCCAGGACGCCGTCGGCGCTGAAAACCTGGACCTGCCCGAAAACAAGCAGATGTGGTTCCGCATCGGCATCAATCTCGGCGATGTCATGCAGGACGGCAGCGATCTCTACGGCGACGGCGTCAACGTCGCGGCGCGGCTGGAATCGCTCGCCGATCCCGGCGGAATCATGGTGTCGGAGACGGTGTTCAACCTGACCAACCGGCACCTCGCCTTCGGTTACGATTTCGCCGGACCGCAGAAGGTCAAGGGGCAGGACGAGCCCATTCCGAGCTACCGTGTCCGGATGCCCGGGCGCAACGTCGAGGGCGAGCAAGGGCTGGATGCCGATCCGCCGGCCCCGTCGCGAAAAGAAGCCGTTGCACGCCCCGCGCCGCTACTCGGTACGCGGCGGGCCGACCGTCCGGCGGGACGCGGCAGGTTTCTCGACCGCCAGCTCGCGCGCCTCAGGAAGTTTCACGGCTGGTACCACCGCCAGCCGCGCGCCGTGCGCGTTCCGGTGGCCGCGATCGGGATCTTCGCCGCCATCAACCTGTTGACGACAGGTTTTTCCGAGGTGTGGTTTATCTATCCCTCGATACCGTTCGTCATCTTCCTAATTTTCCACTTCCTGGTCAGGCAGAGATAGGTTCCACGCCCTGCGGGACCGGCTGTGCGGCCGCCTCCGGCCGGGGCGGCTGCCTGTGCAGCGCCACGCCGCCCATGACGAGGGCGATGCCGAGGATATCTTTCAAAGAGGGAATCTGTAGGAGCACGATGGCGCCGATTGCAGTGGCGGTCGCCGGCAGCAGCGCCAGCATCAGCGCGAAGGTCGCGCGCGGCAGCCTGGACATGGCAAGCTGGTCCGAGATGTAAGGGATCACCGACGAGCAGAGGCCGACGCCGATGCCGGCGAGGATGAGCTGCGGCGAAGACAGTGCTACGAGGACTTCCGAGATTCCGATCGGAAAGGCGGCGATGAAGGCGATGGCCATCGCTGCGCCCAACATCTCCACGCCGCGCGTCGCTCCGCTTTCCGCCGCTTTGTGGCCGAGCACGATATAGACGCCGAAGAGCGCGGCATTCGCCACCGCGAAGCCGAGGCCGGCAATATCCGACGACCAAGCGAAGCCGACGAGGATGAACACGCCCGTCGCTGCCAAAACAAGCGCGAGGACATTCCGCCCGCTGCGCAGTCCGTAAAGGGCGATCAGGATGGTGCTGACGAACTCCATGGCGGCGACAAGGCTCATCGGTAGCCGGTCGAGCGCCAGATAGAACGAGATGTTCATGGCGGCCAGCGTGAGCCCGAGTGCAACGAGCAGCAAACGCGTTCGCCGGTCAGCCAGCCTGACGGTGCGCACCGGATGGGTGAACGGTGCAAAGATCAGCGCAGCCGAGGCGATGCGCATCCAGGCGACGCCGAACACGCCGACGGCCGGAAACAGCAGGACCGCGAAGGCCGGGCCGAGATAATGGAAAACCGCACTCACCGCGAACCAGAGATGCGGCGGGGCTTTCGCGGCGGCGCTGTCAAGTAAAGGCATGCGGTGTCTCCAAGCCGCATTCTGCAAGGCGATCTTCTTTCTTGATATGGAGTAAGCAAGGCGTAAATCTTCAGGTTTCAAGCCAATGAAAGGCGATGGCCATGAAACGCCTTCGATATGAAGACGGTCCCCTCGACGCGATCGACGCCCGCATTCTCGGAGCACTGGCCGAGGATGCGCGGACCAGCGTGGCGGATATTGCTCGGTTGGTCGGCCTCTCCGGACCGAGCGTTTCGGAGCGCATCCGGCGGCTTGAAGAAGGCGGCGTGATCGAAGGCTACACGGTGAAGATCAACGCCGCCGGGATCGGCCTGCCGATTTCCGCCTGGCTGCGCGTGCGCCCCTTGCCGGGCGAACTCTCGCGCGTCGCCGACATTTTGCGCGGCCTGCCCGAGATCGTCGAATGCGACAGGGTCACCGGCGACGACTGCTTCATCGCCAAGGCGCATGTGCGTTCGATGGAGCATCTGGAGAAGATCATCGACAGGATCATCCCCTTCGCGATGACCAACACCTCGATCATCCAGTCTTCGCCCGTCACCCGGCGCCTGCCGACGTTTGGCGAGGAACGGGAGGAGCGCCCAAGCGCGACAAAGACCCGCCGGACCGCTCGCCGCTAGCGGCGAGATCGAGCACCCAGGTCTGGCCGACAAGGTCCTTGCCGAAGGAGTGGTGCGGCG
The DNA here is from genome assembly GCA_023428515.1 of Pseudomonadota bacterium. The sequence goes on from JAEYXI010000577.1 coordinate 2,920, forward strand.
ACTCCTCGACCAGAGCGAAGCCGACGCGCTCGTAGATGCGGCGGGCCGAGGTCAGCACGCTGTTGGTCCACAGCACCAGAGTGTCGTAGCCGACAGCACGCGCGCGTTCTATGCAGGCGGCGACCAGCGCTGCCCCCACTCCCCTCCCACGCGCTTCCGGCTCGACATAGAGCAGCCGCAGCTTGCCGGTGCCCGGCTTGTCGCCGCGCACAAGGAAGATCGACCCGACCACGCGGCCATCGATTTCGGCTACCCAGGCGGCCTCATGGTCGGCGTCGAACGACTGCATGAAGTCCGCGAGGATTCGGGAGACCAGGGCTTCATACTCCTGGTTCCACCCATATTCCTCGGCATAAAGGACCGACTGGCGGTGGGTTATCCAGCCGAGGTCGCCCACCTTCAGGCCGCGCAGCATCACGGCGCCGGCAGGCTTCTCTTCAAACACCCGACTGATGGTTGCGGCGGCCGAGACGAGGTTCGTCCTCCCGTCCAGCGGCAATGACTCGAGCAGACCTCCGACGGCTTCCCGCGTATTCTGCTCAAGTGCGGTGAATGCCTTGCGCCCGGCTTTCGTGAGCGAGATCGAACGGCGGCGCGCACCCTGCGGATGTTCTCTCGTCTTGAGCAGCCCACGGTCGGCGAACCGCTTGAGGGTGCGGCTCATTTGAGCGCGATCGAGCTCCAATGCTCGTGCGATATCCGCCGCGGTCGGCTCGGTACGGTTGGCGAGCTCGTAGAGAATGCGCGCCTCGGTAAGCGTGAACGGGCTCCTGTCGAGACGGGAGTTCAGCAGGCCGAGACGGTGCGTATAGACGCGGTTGAACGCGCGCAGCGCGGTCACGTCAGGGTGTTCGTCGGGAGATGTCATGCGATCAAGCCCAC
>JAEYXI010000583.1 GCA_023428515.1 Pseudomonadota bacterium
GGGCAGGAATGACGACGATCTACGACGCACCCGAAGACTTCGCCACGACCGCGCTGGCGGGCTATTGCGCCATCCACGGCCGCAATGTGCGGCTGGTCAGGGGCGGCGTGGTCCGCTCGACCGAAACGCCCAAGGGCAAGGTTTCGCTGGTCGTCGGTGGCGGCTCCGGCCACTTTCCCGCCTTTGCCGGCTATGTCGGGCCGGGTTTTGCCGATGCAGCCGTGGCGGGAGACGTGTTCGCCTCGCCATCTACCGCCGCCGTCGCACGTGTCTGCCGTCATGCCGATCATGGCGGCGGCATGATCCTGGGTTTTGGCAACTATGCCGGCGACGTTCTCAATTTCAGCGTCGCGGCCGAGCGGCTGCGCGCCGAGGGCATAGATGTGCGCATCGTGCCGGTCACCGACGACGTCGCCAGCGCGCCGGCCGAGACGGTTTCGAAGCGGCGCGGCATCGCCGGCACGGTTCTCGTCTACAAGGTTGCGGGCGCTGCAGCGGAGGCGGGGTTGCCGCTCGATGAGGTCGAGCGCCTTACGCGCCACGCCAACGACCGCACCGTTTCCTTCGGCGTGGCTTTCGGCGGCTGCACGCTGCCTGGGGCGTCCGCTCCCTTGTTCACCGTTCCCCAGGGCAAGATGGGCGTAGGGCTCGGCATTCACGGCGAGCCGGGCATTCGCGAGGAAAAGACCCCGCCGGCCAGCGAGCTCGCCAAGGTGCTGGTCGACACGCTCGTCGCCGAGCGGCCTGCAGGCACGAAAAAGGCCGCGGCGCTTCTCAACGGCCTCGGCGCGACGAAATATGAAGAACTTTTCGTCCTCTGGCAGGCCGTGGCGGCAGAACTCGAGGCGCACGGGCTGGAAATCGTCGAACCCGAGGCCGGCGAATTCGTCACCAGCCTCGACATGCAAGGCTGCTCGCTGAGCCTCATGTGGCTGGACGACGAGTTGGAGCGTTATTGGCGCGCACCTAGCGATGCCGCCGTGTTGCGCAAGGGCACGATCACTGCCGCCAAGCCTGCGACCGATGTGCTCGACGACCGGGAAGACCGGGCCGTTTTTGGCCCGGCCTCGGACGCTTCCAAGGAAAGCGGCCGCTGCATTGCATCCCTCATCGCCGAGCTCGCTTCAGCGCTTCATACGGCGTCCGACGAGCTTGGCCGCATCGATGCGATAGCCGGCGATGGCGATCACGGCCAGGGCATGAGCCGAGGCTCTGCAGCGGCGTCGGCGGCGGCCTCGAACGCAGTCGCGGCTGGAGCTGGCGCGGCCAGCGTGCTCGCCGCGGCAGGCGACGCCTGGGCGGATCGGGCAGGCGGCACATCAGGCGCGATCTGGGGGCTGCTTCTGCGGGCGTGGAGCAGCGCCTTCAGCGACGATGAAGCTGTCAGCCCGCAAGCGATTGTGGACGGCGCCCGGCTGGCGCTCAATGGCGTGATGCGGCTTGGCCGGGCTCGTCTTGGCGACAAGACGCTGGTGGATGCGTTTGTCCCATTCGTCGAAAGCCTGGAAAAAGGCAGTGCCGCTGGGAAGCCGCTTGCCGAAGCCTGGGCCGACGCGGCAAGCGCTGCGAAAGCGGCCGCCGGCGCGACTTCCGCGTTGACGCCGAAGATCGGCCGCGCCAGACCGCTTGCCGAGCGCAGCGTCGGACATCCTGACGCCGGCGCGGTGTCTCTTGCCCTCACCGCGGAAACCGCCGCTTCCTTCCTCCGAAAGCCGCAGACCTAACGAAGACTGCCGATCCCTGAAGAGGGCTGCGCCGCGATGGGCGCAGCCTCCCGACAGCTTACTTGAGGCCTGCCTTCTCCAGGCCGAACTTCGTGTCCGCCGAACCGGGCACGGTCTTGAAGCCGATGTTCAGACGGTTCCAGGAGTTGATCACCATCACGATGAAGGAGAGATCGGAAATCTCCTTCTCGGACAATTGGGTGCGTACGCGCTCGTAGATGTCGTCCGGGACGCCCTGTTCCGGCAGTTTCGTGAGGATCTCGGTCCACGCCAGCGCGGCGCGTTCGCGAGGAGCGAACAGCGTCGAGTCGCGCCACGTGGCCAGATGGTAGAGGCGCAACTCCCGCTCGCCGTGCATCTTCGCCTGCTTGACGTGCATGTCGAGACAGAACGCGCAGCCATTCAGCTGCGAGGCGCGGATGTTGACCAGATCGCGGATCGACTCTTCGATCGCACTGGTCTGGGTGGCCGCAAGAACCTCGGTGAATTTCTTGAGCAGCTCCGGCGATTGCTCGGCATAGTTGACGCGGGGCCCTGCGACTTTCTGCGCTCCGGCATGGGCGGAGGGCTTCGTGGCGATGTTCATGGATATCTCCTTGAGGATGGTTGGCGTTTATCGCTCGCGGAGGATGCAGGTGGTGGCTGAACCGAACCATCATGCGTGAGGGCCGCCTCGTCGCTCAGATCGTCTAGACGGTATCGTCCCGAAGGTTAGGTGCATACGCCGGGACAGCCATGCCTCATGGATTTCCATAGGATGCGGCCGGGCCGGGGACGAACTACGCTGGTTTCGTGACCTCGCATGCTCCAATCCCGATATCCGGAACAAGTGCTATACCAAGCGCTGACAGTTCCCAGGTTTTCTTGGGCCCGCGGGAGGAGCCAATGACACAGGTGTGGTCGCATCGTCCCCAATTCTTGCACCTGGTGATTTTTTTCATGGCCTATGTCCTGGGCTGCGGGTTCGCTCAGGTTCTCGCGATCGTCCCGGGCATAACGGTTTCGATCTGGCCTCCCGGCGGAATCTTCATCGCGACGCTTATCCTCACCTCTCCTTACAGCTGGCCGTGGTGGATACTGGCGGGCTGTCTTGCCGAGATGTTCGCGCAACTGGTGTGGTTCCACAGCCCGTTGGCTGCGGGTTTCCTGATCTATGTCGGCAATGCCCTTGGCGCCGTGGTCGGCGCTACTCTTGTGAACCGCGCGAGTGGACGCCCTGTCCGGCTGGAAACGTTGCGCGACGTTCTCGCATTCGTCGTGCTGGGCGCCGGAGTGGCGCCCCTCGTAAGCGCGACGGTCGGAAGCGCGACGCTCGCGTGGTTTGGCGTGGAATCACAGACCTTTGCGTCCGTATGGCCGCTGTTCTGGATTGGAGACGCCACTGGAATCTTGCTCCTGGCGCCGCCAGCGCTTGTCGTGATCCAGCATTGGCGCGGCAACACCATGCTTTCAACCGCGCAATGGACGGAAGCTGCCGTTCTTGGGCTGATCTTCCTGGCTGTCGCGGCGCTGTCCTTGAGCACCGACTATCTGCAATCTCCTTACGTCATCATGCCTCTCCTTCTGTGGCTCGCTGTACGCTTCGAGTTCAGAGGGGCGGCGGTCGCCCTGACGCTTCTCGCGCTCATCACGATGGCGCTCACCATCACCGGCGACAGTCATTTTGTCGGCGATCCCGAGTCCCAGAGGCAAAGGCAGGTAGCGCTTCAGCTTTTCCTGGTGATCTCGGCTTTTTCGGCGCTCATCGTGGCTGCCATATCCCGGCAGCGCCAGCAGGCCATGGTCGCATTGAGCCAGAGTCTGGAAGCATTGCGGGGGCGTGAGCAGGAACTCTCACAACTCGTGGACATGGCTCCAAGCCATGTTTGGCGTCTGACACCCAGCGGCGAGCCGGCTTTCTTCAACAAGCGCATGGCCGATTTCATCGGGATGGACGTGGCCGACCTGGAGAGGCCGGGGATGACCCGGCTGGCGGCGATGATAGATGGCTCCGTCCATCCGGATGACGCGGCAGCATTCGGCGACACGCTCCGGCGCAGCATCGCCACCGGCGAGACATTCGCATTGCGCTACCGTTTGCGAGGTGCTGACGGCGTCTATCACTGGATGTCGAGCCGTGCCGAGCCGCTGCGGGACAACGATGGACGCATCGCCCAATGGTACGGCATCTGTCACGATATCGACGATCAGGTGAAGGCCGAGGAGGCGGTGCGGAAGAGCGAGCGCCGGCTTCAGGAGATGATCGACGCCGTGCCGGTCCGCATCTGGAGCGCAACATCGACGGGCGGGCCGATCTACTTCAACAAGCGATACCAAGACCATCTCCGCTCCGTCGTCTCGAACCCTGAGACGCTCGAGGAGCCGCGTATCGAAAAGCTGCTGCAGGAACTGATCCATCCCGATGATGCGGCCACCGTGCAAGACACTTTGGCTGCGTGTTTCAAAAGTGGTGACGGCTCGGCCATGCGGTTTCGCTGGCGTGAGAATGACGGCGTCTATCGCTGGGCGGAGTGCAGGGTAGCGCCCCGGCGCGACGAAGATGGGACCGTCGTGCAATGGTATGGCGTTTCCCTCGACATCGACGACGAGGTGCGCGCCCAGGAGGCGCTGCGTGATCGGGAGCGGGAGCTTTCGCAACTCGTCGACATGGTCCCGGTCCAGATCAGGCGCCTGACGCCAGAGGGCAATCCGACCTTCTTCAACAAGCGCTTGCTCGACTTCTTCGATTTTAACGACTTGACGCAACTGGACAAGCCGAACCTCAGCCGGCTGGCCGCAGCCATGCAGACCCTTATCCATCCAGACGATGCGCCCCGCCTGTCGGAGATGCTACGCCAGTCCCTCGCCACCGGCGAACCCTACTCCATGAAGTATCGCATGCGTCGTGCGGACGGCGCGTATCGCTGGGTCGATGGCCGGGGAGAACCGGTGCGAGATCAGAGCGGAGCGATCGTCCAATGGTATGCGATCTCCATCGACATCGACGATGAGATGCGCCTCTACAAGGATCTCGAAGAACGAGAAGCCAAGATTCGGCGGCTGGTCGATTCGGATGTTATCGGGATCGTCATCTGGGATCTGGACGGAACGCTGATCGACGCCAACGACGCGTTTCTCCGCATGGTCCAGTACGAGCGGGCCGATGTGGAGGCCGGGCTTCGATGGTTCGACATGACGCCTCCCGATTGGCAAGACGTGCATGCCCACGAGGAGGCGGAAGAACTCGCTGCGACGGGCAAGATGCAGCCGCGCGAGAAGGAATATTTCAGGCGGGATGGCAGCCGGGTACCGGTATTGATCGGAGCTGCCTGTTTCGAGGGACAGTCGCGGCAGGGGGTCGCGTATATTCTCGATCTGACCGAACAAAAGCGTGCCGAAGCTGCCTTGCGCGACCGGGAACGCGAACTGTCGCAACTCGTGAACATAGTCCCGAGCTATCTGTGGCGGATCACGCCCGAGGGCGTGCCTGTCTTTTTCAACAAGAGACTTGTCGATTTCCTGGGCCTGGACGTCACAGACATGGACAAGCCGGGCGGAAGCCGGCTCGACGCATTTATCGAGGCCGCCATCCATCCGGATGATGCCGTCGCGGTTGCGCAAGCGTTCGAGCGCTCGCTGACCGGCGGTGAGAGCCTCTCCATGAAATGGCGCATGCGTCGAGCCGACGGCGTGTATCGCTGGATGGCGGCAAGCGCCGAAGCGATGCGCGATCAGGAGGGCCGCATCGCTCAATGGTATGGCCTCTGCCACGACATTGAGGACCAGCTGCAGGCCGAAGAGGCGCTTCGGACCAGCAAGCGGCAACTGGAGCAGATGATCGACGCCGTGCCGTTCAGCATCCTGAGCTTCGATCCGTCCAAGAAGATGACCTACACAAGCAAGCGATATCTTGATCAGGCTGGCTTGCCTTCAGAGGGTGTCCAGGATTTCGACGCGCTGGCACGGGATGTAACCCACCCGGACGACCTTCCGGTCATGTTCGAAAGGGCGCAGGAGGGCTTTGCGACCGGACAGCCTTTCGTCAACCGGTTTCGCAGGCGCCTCAGGAACGGCGGCTACCGCTGGATAGAGGCGCGCGCGCAACCGTTGCGGGATGCGGATGGCGAGATCGTCCAATGGTACCTCGCTTCCATCGACATAGAAGATGAGATGAATGCCCAGGAGGCTTTGCGCGCGCGCGAGCGTTTCCTCTGGCAACTCGTCGAGACCCTGCCGGCCATGATCGATTGCGCAGCGCCCGACGGCGAGCCGGTCTACCGCAGCCAGCAGCTTCGCGAGTTCCTCGGATACCAGCTCGAAGCACTCGACGGCACCGGCAAATCACGATTGACCGGCACGCTCGACGCGGGCGTTCATCCCGATGATGTTTCCGGCGTCAAGGAGGAATATGCCCGCTGCCTGTCCACTGGCGAACCCTATGCGCGGCGACACCGTTTGCGTCGTTTCGATGGCGAATATCGATGGGTTGAAACGCGCGCGGCGCCGATGCGGAACTCGGACGGCGACATTATTCAGTGGAACGTCATTTGCCTGGACATCGAGGGCGAAGTCCGGGCGCAGGAAGAGCTGCGCCTGGCGCAGGAGGGACTGGCGCGCGCGAGCCAGGCTGCAAGCCTCTCCGAGCTGTCCGCGTCGATCGCACATGAGGTGAACCAGCCACTGGCCGCCATCGTCGCCAACTCGCATGCCTGCCACCGCTGGCTGTCGGCGGAGCCGCCAAACGTCGAGCGCGCGAAGATCACCACCGAGCGCATCATCCGGGACGCCAACTCGGCGGCGGATGTCGTCGGCCGCATTCGCGCCCTGTTCAGGCAGTCGGTGGAATCGAGGAGAAGTACGGCGCTCCCCGGCGTCATTGCCGAGGCCCGCAACCTCATGGCCGAGGAGGCCTTGCGGCGTCGCATTCGAATGGAAGTCGATATCGAAAGCGGGCTTCCGCCCGCCGCGCTGGACCGCACCCAGGTCCAGCAGGTTCTCATCAATCTTATGCGCAACGGCATGGACGCGATGGACACCGTCACGGGCGACAGGGTCCTGAGGTTGCGCGCCCGCCGAAAGGGGGAGGCGGTCCAGATTGAAATCAGCGATCGCGGCCGCGGCATCGAGTTCCCTGAACGGATGTTCGAGCCGTTCTTCACGACGAAAGAGCAGGGGATGGGCATGGGCCTCGCCATCTGCCGTTCGATCGTCGAATCGCATGGCGGCCGGTTGTGGGCGGAGAAGAACGGGCCGCACGGAGCCACGTTCATCTTCACCTTGCCCCTCGAGATGAAGGCCTTGCAATGACGACGGACGATCATATCGTTTTCGTCGTCGATGACGATGAACGCATCCGTGAGGCGCTCGGCGAACTCCTGGCCTCGCACGGTATACGCGTCATGGCCTTCGGATCGGCCGGCGACTATGTCGGCGCGGAAAAACCCGATCTCCCGGCCTGTCTCATCCTCGATGTCGAATTGCCTGACATCAACGGACTCGACCTGCAACGGCAGATCGCCGAGGGGGATCACCCGCCGATCGTCTTCATAACCGGCCATGGCGACATCCCGTCCTCCGTCCGCGCGATCAAGAGCGGGGCCGTGGATTTCCTGACCAAGCCTTTCAGCGATGCCGATCTCATGGTTGCGATCCATGCGGCGATCGCCCAGCACCGGACGAAAAGATCGGAACATGCCGAGCTCAGCGCGTTGCGGCGACGCTACCTCGAGCTGACGCCGCGCGAGCGCGAGGTGCTGCCGCTCGTGGTGAGCGGGCTTCTCAACAAACAGGCCGCCGCCGAGCTGCAGATCAGTGAGGTGACGCTGCAAATCCATAGAAGGAACGTCATGCAGAAAATGGAGGCGGCATCGCTCGCCGATCTCGTGCGTATCGCGGAACGATTGGGGATACCGGTCACCCACTCGCGTCGGGCGGGAGGCGGCTGATCATGAACAACCGAAGACCTGTCGTGGCGGTCGTGGACGACGACCCGAGGCTGCTCGAGTCACTGGAGGATCTCCTGGAGTCCGCCGGCTATGTGGCGCGCAGCTTCCCGTCGGCGAGATCGCTGCTTGCCGGCGGGTTGTCCGAAATCGACGTACTCATCACCGACATCGGGATGCCCGGCATGGACGGACTCGAGCTCCGCGACATCGTGATGAAGGTGCGCCCGGCACTGCCGGTGTTTCTGATCACCGGCCGTCATGAAATCGCAGATCAGGATCGCGCGCAGGGCATCAGCGGGTTCTTCCGCAAGCCCTTCGACGCGAAGCTCCTGCTGGCGGCCGTCGGAGATGCTTTGCGAGATGCAGAAAATGGAGGTGAGCATGAGAGATGACCAACCGCTCTTGCGGAGATCGGCATCATTGCCGCCGCAGGTGAATAGCGAAGCCGAGCCGCCGCTCGTCATTATCGTCGACGACGACGTGGCGGTCAGGGAGGGCCTGTCCGAACTCATTCTGTCGGCCGGCTTTCGGCCGGCGAGCTTTGCTTCGACGGGCGAATTGCTCGAGGCCGACGTGCTGGATGACCCCGGCTGCCTCATCCTGGATGTCCGCATGCCGGGAGCGAGCGGTCTCGATCTGCAGCGCTATCTGACCGAGACCGGCAGCCCCAAGCCGATCATCTTCCTGACCGGGCATGGCGATATTCCGATGACTGTCCAGGCGATGAAGGCCGGCGCGGTGGACTTCCTCACCAAGCCGGTGCGCGACCAGACATTGCTCGATGCTGTGGTCGCGGGCGTCGCCATGGATGCCACAAGGCGCGCCGAAGCTGCTGTTGCCAGGCGTAATCTCAAGCGCTTGGAGACGCTGACGCCGCGCGAGCGCGAGGTATTGCGCGAGGTGGCGCGCGGACGCCTCAACAAGCAGATCGCCTTCGACCTCGGCATCAGTGAGGTGACGGTCAAGCTGCACCGCGGCAATGTCATGCGCAAGATGGAGGCCGCTTCCATCGGCGAACTGATCCGCGCATGGGAAACATTGCCCGCGCCGATGCGCGGGGTTGGCGTGGCTTGACCTGAGCTTGAAACTGGGGCCTCAACGCTGCCGGTGCGAACATCTCGCGTCGGCCGCAGTCACTCCGCGAAAGGCGCGTTCGACACGAGATCGTCGGAAGAGGGAACTCGCGCCCGGTATCCGAACACGTACCGTTCTCCGAAATCCCGGATGAAATTGTCGTAGGTCGTCTCGGGCCTGGTTTCGGCGATGTGGCAGAAGCAGCGCACCATGCGCCGCTTCATCTCCAGTCGTGGGAATTCCTCGACGATCCTGGCGATGTCCTCGGCCGGAACAAGCTCGTATTGCAGGCCGACCACGTCGAGGCAGATGCCAGCGGTGCAGAGCGCCACCTCCGCCTCCTTGTAGAGGCCGATCGAAGGCGTCGAGTTGAGGGCGACACTGTCCCAGATCAGTTGGGCTCGACGTTCATCAACGCCGCCCTGGCTGGCAAAGGTTCGCGCCAGATCCGCTCCCTCGACTTCAAAGCGACGCGGGCCGTCAAAGCGTTCGTTGAGCGTGATGTCGTGCAGCAGCGTTCCAACGGCGACGACTTCCGCGTCGTGTTCGATGCCCTGGAGCTGCCCGAGTCGCGTCGCAAACAGCCATGAGCGGACGACATGGTTGAACAGGTAGGGCTCGCAGTCCCGGCGCGCATAGTCGAGCGCTTTCTGCACGAGCGGCGTGTCGGGAACCGAAACGCCGGCAAGCATCCGTCCGCCTGTTACGTCCACGGCGCTTTCGGCAGGTTTTATCCAGGCAGTCATGTCAGGCCGAGGCCTCCATCTATGGCGATAACCTGTCCGGTCACCCACTCTGCAGCTGGATCGGCCAGATGCACGACCCACCGGGCCACGTCATCCGGACTGCCGCGCCGCTTGAGCGGTATCTGCTCGCGCTCCGCCTCCTCGATGACGGCGGCATGCTCCGGAGAGAGGCCCATCATGCCCGTCAGAGCTCCGGATTCGGTCGGCCCGGCGGCGACCGCGTTGACCCGTATGCCCTGCGGCGCAAGCTCGAGCGCCCAGCAGCGGGTGAGATGCTCCAGCGCCGCCTTGCTGGCGGCGTAATGCGAGAGGCCCGCCCCGGGCTTGTGGCCGAAAGTGCTCGATATGTTGACGACGGCTCCCTTCGCCGCTTCCAGATACGGAAGCGCCGCCGCGGTCAGCAGGCTTGGACCGACCACGTTCACGGCGAAGATGTCGTTGATCTTCGCGGCCGTAGCTTCGCTCAGGGGAAGGAGAGCGCCGGCGCCTGCATTGTTGACCAGCACGTCCACCCGGCCCCACGCGTCGATGGCCTTGGCGACAGTACGGGGCGCATCATCCGGGTTCGCGGCGTCGGCGACGACGCTGACGATATTCGGATGCGCGGCAGCCGTCTCCGCCAGCAGCGCCTGCCGGCGTCCGGTGACGACGACTTTCGCACCTTGGTTTGCAAAGCTCAGCGCGGCGGCTCGGCCTATGCCGGAGCTTCCGCCGGTGACGACGACCACCTTATCGTCAAACGCTGGCATGATCGCGCTCCTCGCGAACGCGGTGCGCCCGGTCGTCGTTTATCAGCGAGGCCAGCCCCTCCTGGCGCAAGGCGGCCTGTGCCGCCGGACGGTTCGCCATGCGGCGGCGCAATGCGACGAACGATGAGGGAACGGGAACCTCGAAACGCTCGGCCCACAACAGCATCACGAACAGGTAGAAATCCGCGACGCTGGGCGTGTCGCCGAACAGGTAGTCGCCGCCGAGGCTGCCGGACAGTTCGTCCAGCAGCGATGAGATCTTCGCTCTCGCCTCGGTCTTCAGGGTTTCGTTTCCTGCGTGCCACATCGGCTTGAAGGCGCGGTGCACTTCGGTCGAGATGAAAGCCAGTGCTTCCAGAACGCGCGTGCGGCCGAGATCTCCCTGGACGCCGAGCTCCGGATATCGTGTGGCGAGCCAGTCGAGGATCGCGATGTTCTCGGTGAGCACTTCTCCGTTGTCCAGCACCAATGCCGGGACATAGCCCTTGGGCGTCACCGCATTGAAATCGGATCCGGATGCCGTCCTCTTCGTCTTCAGGTTCACGCTTTCGCGCTCGAATGCCGCGTCAACCTCGAGCAGAGCGATATGATCTGCGAGGCTGCAGGCAAGCGGGCTGTAGTATAGTTTCATGTTCCTTGGTCCTTAGGGTGAAGATGTCGCTGCGCCGCGACGAATTAGCGGTAGCCGACGCCGGCAACGTAGTTGACGAGCATGCGCTCCTGCATTTCTTCCTGGTCGAACAGCACTTTCATCGCGTCGCGTATGTCCAGGATGCCGAGCGGCCTTGCGCCTGCGTCGATCACCGGCAGGTTTTGGAGATTTCGTGCAGCCATCGTTTGCCAGACGTCATAGACGTCATCCTGCGGGCCGCATGACACCATGGGACTGGTCATCAGGACGGACACCGGCGGCGCCGAGGATGTAGGGCTGCCGAGATGGCGGACGAGATCGGATTTGCTGATGACGCCTTCCGCGCCTCCGCCGCCGTTGCAAACCACGACGAGGCCGATACCAGGCCGGGAAAGCGATAGGGCGGCGGTCTGGACGGTGGCGTCGAAGCCGATGACGGCAAGTCGCGACGATGTCAGCGCATGTAGTTTGTCGATGAGCATTGCCGATGCCTTGTCTTGCCCGCGCCGTCGAACTTGGGACGGCGCGGCGTTTTCTTGTCCTGGCTCCTCGACTTCAGTCGTCGAGAGGGATCACCAGTTCGGTTTCGTCGGTATCGACGACGAACACGGCCAGCAGCCGCGCGGGTTCGGTCGCGCTGGCGTTGGCGCTGACGCTGTGGCGATCACCGGGAAACTCGGACCAGCTCTCGCCGGCGCGATAGGTGACTTCAGGCCCATTGTTCACCTTGCTCCTGATCGCCCCTTCGAGGACCGTCGCGTAGATGAAGGCGGACTTGGGATGGAGATGGGCTGGCGAATTGCCGCCCGGTTCGTAATTCACCAGCACGCCTCTCATGCTCTTGCCCGGCACGTTCGGAAGTGGCTGGTCGTAGACGAGCTTCACGTTCTTGGCGATCTCGGCGGCTTTGCTGGCGGCCGAATCTTCGGCCAGCGCCCCTGTCGCGATGAGGGCGAGGGCTGTGCTGCAAAGAATGGTCTTGATCATTGTCTTGGCTCCAGTTGAGGATGGTGGTGAT